>CAZRZZ010000055.1:0-8645 GCA_964604755.1 uncultured Methanosarcinales archaeon
GAACTCCATCACGTGACCAAACGGGAGGTGGCCAAGGTCATGCAAAAGCCCATAGGCAAGCATCGGCTTTTCCCATGAGAGATCAAAGCCGTAACGGGCAAGATGCCTGACGATCCTTTGCGCAAGAGCCGCAACCGAGATGCAGTGCTCAAGGCGCGTGTGACGGGAGCCAGGAAAGATGAAATAATCAAGGCCAAGCTGCATCGTGTTGCCAAGACGCACGATATGGGGGTGCCTTGCAATCGGCGCGACCGCACTCAGATCGATATCACCAAAGTAGCCGACAGGAACAACAAGTCTATCTTCCCCCATGCATCTCAGGAAGGATTGGCTTGTATAAATAATTTCTTTTGAGTTTTGCGCAACTGCGTAATTCTTTTGAGCCATCCCGCAATATTTATAAATGCACATCTTCTGCCCGAACGCGATGAAACGCACGCATACTTGCGGGGACCTTGCCAAAAAGCACGTCGGATCAGATGTCTGCCTGCAAGGATGGGTAAGCACGCGCCGCGACCATGGGGGCGTCATCTTCGTCGACATGCGAGACCGCTATGGAATCACGCAGGTCGTCTTCAACCCGGACTGCAAGGGATTCGACGAGGCAGAGCGCCTGCGCCGTGAAGACTGCATCGAGGTGCATGGACGCGTGCGCGATCGCCCAAAAGGCATGACAAACCCAAACCTTGCGACGGGCGAGATTGAGGTCGTCATCTCGGAGATTGTCATCCACAACAAGAGCGACGTGCCCCCAATTGAGATTGATAATCGCATCGAGGCCTCTGATGAGATGCGTCTTCGGTACCGCTATCTCGACCTTCGGCGTCCGGTGATGCAGGAGAACCTTGCGCTGCGGCACAAGGCCGCAATCGCCACGCGCAATTTTTTGAGCAAGCGCGGCTTTCTCGAGATTGAGACGCCGCTTCTTGTGCGGGCAACACCGGAGGGGGCGCGCGACTATGTCGTGCCAAGCCGCATGCATCATGGCCGGTTCTATGCGCTGCCGCAATCCCCCCAGCTCTACAAGCAGATCCTTATGGTCGCCGGATGCGACCGGTACTTCCAGATTCCACGGTGTTTGCGGGACGAGGATTTGCGCGCAGACCGGCAGCCAGAGTTCACGCAAATCGATCTTGAGATGAGTTTTCCTGAGCTTGATGATATCTATGCGCTTGGCGAGCAGCTTCTTGCGTACCAGCTCAAGGAATGCATGGGGTATACCTTATCAACACCAATACCCCGCATCCCCCACAAGGAGGCACTGGCCAAGTATGGGACGGACAAGCCCGACATCCGCTACGAGCTCTTCCTGCACGATGTTTCCGGGATTGTCAAGCAATCCGAGTTCGCCGTCTTTAAGGACGTTGTCAAGAGCGGCGGCATCGTCAAGTGCCTTGCCTGCCCGTCCGACCTCGCACGAAAGGATATTGACAAGTATATCGAATTCTGCCAGAACCTTGGAGCCAAGGGCATGGCATGGATGCGCGTCAAGGACAAGAAGACGCTGGAGAGCAATATCGCGAAGTACTTTTCACCAGAGCAGCAGGAGACGCTCATCAATGTGACCAAGGCAAAGCCTGGCCACGTGCTCATGTTCATCGCCGACTCGGTCAGGATGACCAACCTTATCCTCGACAAGCTCCGACAGGACCTTGGCGCAAAGCTCAACCTGTACAATCCAAAAGAGTTCGCCGCATGCTGGATCGTGCAGTTCCCGCTTTTCGAATGGAACGAGGAGGAAGAGCAGTGGAAGCCCGCGCACCATCCGTTCTGCATGCCAATCGAAGAAGACATGAAATACCTCGAGACGGACCCGGGCAAGGTGTACTGCACGCAGTACGACATGGTGCTCAATGGCGTCGAGCTCGTCTCGGGAAGCATCCGTATCCATCGGCCGGAGATCCAGGAGCGCGTGCTCAAGGTCATCGGGCTTTCCATCGAAGACATCAGGGAGAAGTTCGGATTCCTCCTCGAGTCGTTCAAGTATGGCGCACCCCCGCACGGCGGCTTTGCGATGGGTTTTGACCGCCTTGTTGCGCTCATGCGCGGAACAAACGACATCCGCGAGGTCATCGCGTTTCCAAAGAACAAGGCAGCCGAGTGCCCGATGGATGGAAGCCCCGGAACCGTACCTGCACAGTCGCTTCGGGAGCTTGGCATCAAAATCCAGGAAGCAAAGAAAAATAAATAGGACGTCTTGCCCGTCCCCGCTCCATGACAGACATCAAGCTTATAAGTTTCGATCTCGACGGCACGCTCACCGATCTTTGGGGTTTTGACAAGACATTCTGGCACGAGGAGGTTCCGCGCCTCATCGCCGAGCGCCACCAGATCCCCCTTGAGGAAGCGAAGAGCCGCATGCTCGCCGAAGTAGCGGCCTTTGGAGGCGAGCACGCGATCGAGTATTATTTCCCCGACCACTGGTTCAAGCATTTCGACCTCAAAGAGGACTGGAAGCGCGTCATGCATGACATGCGCAATCTTGTTGTCGTCTTTGACGACGTGGTTCCTGCGCTCACGAAGCTCAAGAAAGATTTCCCGCTCATCGTCTTCTCCAATTCGCCGCGGGAGTTCATCGACATGAAAATGCAGGCCGAGAATCTGGGTGGTCTTTTCACCGAAACAATATCCGCGGTGTCCGACCTTGGGATGGTCAAGCGCGATCCGGTGATATATCAGCGAATCATCGACCGCTTTGGGGTTATGCCCGAAGAGATCGTGCATGTTGGCGACCACTTCGATTTCGATTTTGACGCCGCGCGCAAAGCGGGCTTGCGTGCGTTCTGGCTCACGCATGACCACACGATCACTGGCGAGCATGTCGTGCACTCGATCTCGGAGTTCGCAAATAAGGTATGGGAGCTTGCGGGGATGCAAAAACGCTGCCAAAATCAGCCCTCCGCCAAAAAACTTTAAAAATACGGCCTGCGCTTGAAAAGACCGATGCAGATTGATGAGAAGCTGATTCGTGAGGTCGCAAAGAATGCGGCACTTGAGCTGACCGACGCCGAAGTCAAGGCGTTTTTGCCGCAGGTCAAAGAGATCATTGAGAACTTCTCTCACCTTGACGAAGTGAATGTCGAAGGGATAGCTGTGCGCATTCATCCGATCGACATCTCCAATACCCTCCGGGAAGATGAGATTGAGCCATCATTGAGCCAGAATGAGGCACTTTCAAACACAACCCATAGAAAGGACGGTTACTTCAAAGGGCCAAAGGCGTTCTGAAGGCGGGCATGATGAAACAGATCTGGGCATCCCTGATTATTATCACGGCCGCGACGCTCCTGCTTTCGGCATGCAATCCGTACACCGGAAATGCACGCCAGGAGCAAACGACACCGGAAATGATACCAACAATCGAATCCCAAGCCACTACGGGTGAAATTATGGCAAACAGATACGCTATCATCGAGACGACCAAAGGGACATTCAAGGCAGTGCTCTTTGAAGATAAGGCTCCTTTGACGACAAAGAATTTTATCAATCTTGCAAAGAAAGGATATTATGACGGCGTGGTATTCCATCGTGTGATCCCTGGATTCATGATCCAGTGTGGCGACCCGACCGGCACGGGCCGCGGCGGACCAGGATACACAATCCCTGATGAATTCGGGAGGGGGCTATCCCACAACAACGCAGGCATTCTTTCGATGGCAAACGCAGGCCCGAACACGGGAGGAAGCCAGTTCTTTGTGACCGTCGCGCCGACGCCGTGGCTTGATGGCAAACACGCGATCTTCGGGGAGGTCGTCGAGGGTTACGATGTGGTCGAAGAGATTTCAAATGCCCCGCGCGATGTGCAGGACCGTCCAACAGAGGACATCGTCATGAAGAAGGTCACGATTACGGACAAATAAGGCAACAAAGATAACAAATGAAGACACAAAAAAGGAAAAGATAATGGATATCTTTGAACTCCAAGAGATGTTTCGCAGAGGCAAACTTTCTGTAGAGGAACACACCCGGCAAGTCCTCGACGAGGCGCAAGAGATCGACAAAAAGCACCATTACTTTACCCACCTTGACGCGGATTATGCGCTCAGCATCGCCAAGAAGATCGATGCACGCATCAAAAAAGACCAGAGCGGCACGCTCTTGGGCGTTCCCATCTCCGTCAAGGACGCGATCTGCATCAAGGGCATACCCACGCGCGCAGGAAGTCGCATCCTTTCCGACTACCGGCCCCCGTTTAATGCCACGGTCGTCACGCGCGTGCTTGCGCAAGGAGGCATTCCCATCGGGCACATGGTGCAGGATGAGTTTGGTTTTGGCGGCTTTAGCGTGAACGTCGGCTTGGGCTTTGATGTCCCGACAAACCCGATCGACGCGGCTCGCACGACGGGCGGCTCTTCAGGAGGATGCGCAGGATTCACCAAAAAGACGAGCTTTGCGCATGTCAGTCTTGCGGAAAGCACGGGCGGGAGCATCGTCGAGCCAGCCGCGTTTTGCGGCATCGTCGGCATCTGTCCTACTTATGGACGCGTGAGCAGGTATGGGCTTCTTGATTTCTCCTCAAGCATGGACAAGATCGGGACGATGGCAAAGTCCGTCAAGGAGGCCGCGGCACTTCTTGAAGTCATCGCCGGCCATGATCTAAAAGAGTCGACAACGAGCACAGCGCCGGTCGATGTGTATGTGGATAGCGCAGAAGAGGATGTCAAGGGCATGACGGTTGGTGTCATCAAGGAAGCGTTCGGCGAAGGGGTAGATGACGCCGTGGACAAGCAGGTCTGGCAGAGGATCAAAGCGCTCGAATCCCTTGGCGCCACGTACAACGAGGTGAGCCTCAATCTTCCAATCCGGTATGGCATCCCCACCTATTACCTCATCGGTACAAGCGAGGCATCGACGAATCTTGCAAAATACTGCGGGATGCGCTATGGCGCCGAGGAGAAACTTGATTTGGGGTTCAAGGAATATTTCACGAAGGTTCGAAGCGCGCACCTTGGTGAAGAGGCCAAGCGCCGGATCATGCTCGGCACGTTCGCGCGCATGGCAGGCCAGCGAGACGCGTACTACCTACGGGCGCTCAAGGTCCGATCAAAGATCGTCGATGAGTACAAGAAAGTGCTCAAAAAGCATGATGTGCTTGCAAGCCCAACGACGGCGATCCTGCCTCCGACTTTCAAGGAGATCAAGAAACTGACTCCCCTGCAGCATTACATGATTGACATCATGACCGTCGGCCCGAACGTCGCCGGACTTCCGCACCTGAATGTCCCCTGCAGGGCGGGAAACACCCTCTCTGCAGGGCTCATGCTTATGGCGGACCATTTCAAGGAAAGCGCGATTATCAGGGCAGGCGCCGCGGTGTATCCTGGTAAGAAGAGCAAGGAGGGGAAACGATGACAAAATTCACAAGCGATGTGGTCATCGGCCTTGAGATTCACGTGCAGCTCGACACGCGAACAAAGCTCTTCTGCGGCTGCGCGACACGGCCGGCGGGCCAAAAAAAAGACGAGCCAAACACGCGCACATGTGAAGTCTGCCTTGGCCTTCCAGGAAGCAAGCCCGTCCTGAACAGACGCGCTGTCGACTTTGCACTGAAGCTTTGCTTGGCGCTTGGTTGCACAGTCGATGACGAGCTCATCTTCAGCCGCAAATCGTATTTTTATCCAGACCTTGCAAAGAATTACCAGATCAGCCAGTTCGAGCGGCCGCTTGGCAAAGGCGGCAACATCACACTCTCCTCGGGAAAGAAGATAAATATCACACGCGTGCATATCGAGGAGGACCCAGCAAGCCTCGTCCACCCCCCTGGCAAGGCGCCATATGTTCTTGCCGACTACAACCGTAGCGGCATCCCCCTGTGCGAGATCGTCACGGAGCCGGACATGACAAGCCCCGACGAGGCCCGTGAATTCATGAAACGCCTGCGCGCGATCATCCAATACTTAGACATATTCGACGAGAGCGTCGGTGTCATCAAGGCAGACGCAAACATCTCGATTAAGGAGTCCGGATATGTGCGCTCGGAAATCAAGAATGTGACGGGATTCAAAGAGATTGAGCGGGCGCTCTACCATGAGGTAGAACGGCACAGGCGCGCTGTCAAGGATGGTGAGGCACTCGTGCTGGAAACACGGCAGTGGAACGCGCAAAAAGGTGTTACAACGCGTATGCGCACAAAGGAGACGGAGATGGACTATGGCTACATCCTCGAGGCAGACCTGTGCGTGACAAGGATCACATCGGAGTGGATCAGGAAACAGAAGGCAGAGCTGCCCGAGCTTCCGGACGAAAAAGAGAAGCGCTTCATCAAGAAATTTGGCATCGACCCCGCAGATGCCGAAGTCATCTCGCAGGAGCGCCGGCTTGCCGAACTCTTCGAAAAGACGGCGCAGAAGGTTGACGCGGTGCTTGCCGCACGATGGCTGCGCCATGAACTGTGCCGGGTGATAAATTATAACAAGGTCGCCTTTGAAAATCTCAAGATAGACCACACGCACCTCATCGAACTTCTCCTGATGGTTGAGAACAGGAAGATCAGCGACCCGACGGCAAAAAAGATCATGGAAGAGCTCATGCATGATGCGTTCTCGCCAAAGGCCTATGTCAAAAAGCACGGCCTTGAAGTCATATCTGGTTCTGGCGAACTTGAGCAATGGTGCAGGCAGGCAATCGATGAGAACAAGATGGCCGTCGATGAATACAAAGAAGGAAACGAAAAATCGCTCAATTATCTCGTCGGGCAGGTCATGCGAAGATCAAAAGGCAAGGCAAGCCCGCAGGAGGTCAGTAAAATCATTCAAGATGCGCTTAAGAAAAGTTATGTTAAATCGTCGAGGAAAAACCAGTTACCCCATAATTAATCTAATGTTGATGTAACGACTTCGTTTCGCTCCGTCCAAATTTTCACCCATTTGAAAATTTGACGATGGTTAAAGAAATTACGCATACAGATTGATTAACTTTCTTGCCAAATCGGGTGTTACGCTGATTACTTTTTTGTCATCAGCATATCGCTCGGGATCAAACATGATTTCCGTGAACAAATCATTGCAAACTGCATTCAAAGCACGAGCACCTGTCTCTTCTGGGCAATATCCAGCTATTACTTCAGGCACGGCAGAATCTATCTCTACGTGATATCCTTTTAACAACAATAATTGAGTATAATTTGTAACTGCGGATCTTTTAGTTGCAGTTAAAATTCTAACTTTATCTTCAATGGCAAGAGGACGAAGCACGCCAAGAGAGGGGAGTCGTCCAACAAGCTCAGGCTTTAATCCATACGTTATCAAATCTTCTGGCCGTACCTTTGGGAGAACATATTCTTCACCATCATCTTTTGGTTTCTGTTGTACCCCAAATCCCATTTGTCGCTGTCCCTTTCCTAATCTTTTTCTGATAATGCCTGCTAATGAAGAATCTTTATCTGTACTTTGAAAAGAACCAGCGGTAACAAACAATATGTTTCGGGTATTTAGACCATAATATTCCTTTTTCTCGTCTTTTCTATCCGCACGAACAGTTGCTTCCTCTAGCCAGCCGATTAATTCATCTTGCAATCTTGGACCAAATCCGCTTCCACTTCCCCATTCGTCACGAGCTAACTTATCAATCTCATCAAAAAAGATAACTCCATATGGAGCTTCTTCGGTCGTCATTGCCCTCATTTGTTCAAACACGGTAGAAAGATTGTCTCCGATATACCCTTCAGTGGATTTTCCTGTTAATTTTGTTTGAACCATTGGCAAAGATGCCCTTTTTGCAAGCAATGAAACCATGTATGTTTTACCTACGCCTGATGGGCCGATGAGCAGTAAGTTATCCTTATGTAATTCTTCATGTTGTGTTCTTACTTTTGTCATATAATTCGAGAAAGCAACAGCAATAATCTTTTTTGCATCTTCTTGACCTACAACATACTGATCAAGATAGGTCACGATTGATTTTGGCTCTTCCCAGCTAATCTCTCCATCTGCCAAAGTCTCTAGTGATTTTGCTGGCTCTGGTGATTTTCCAGTGCCTACTTGGGCTGTTTTGGCCATGACCTTCTTTTCAGCTATGGGTTTAACCCCCCTTAATCTTTTAAGAATTCCCCGGACTTTTTCATCAGGGGGCTCATTCCTCCCGTAATTATATGTTGATAATCGCCCATCTTTCGCCTTATACAGGCCTTCACACATGATCCTTTCTTCAGTTTCAGAAACTAAAACCAATGGATAAACCTCTTGCAGCCCTTCAACCCCAAAAATCGGAAACGGAGATCCTTCAAATGGTACGAATTTGTCTTCGTTCTTCCTGCCTATATTCGCAACCAAGTCAGTTATTCGTACGGGGAGATATATCGTTCCGCCAATTGGTCCATTTTCTTTCACTAAACCTCCCTTAAAACTTGGCCTGAAATACTCCTTCAAAAGAAAACCATTCCTTCTTAAAAAGCCGATAGGAGCTTCAGCTAATTTTCCATCGATTGTAAAATAACCATAAACAATATTGTTATGGGAGTCTACGGGAAGAAGATACACCGGAGAAATGGTCTCTTTATCCTTCTCATCTCCTTGCCCATCATAACTAAACTTGACATCTCCGCTAAACGGAACACCTTGCAAGGCTTTCTCTAATTCAGATTCCTGTTCGCTGTACTTGAATGTGAAGAGTCCCATAAACGCCAACAAACACATCCTATTCATAAA
>CAZRZZ010000056.1:0-8385 GCA_964604755.1 uncultured Methanosarcinales archaeon
ATACCCCCACCTATTGCAGGAACAGGAGGGCCGCCTGGAGGCCCGGTGAGGAGCATGGAGATCCCGCCACCGCCAGGCGCGCCGGCACGACCGCCAAAGAGAAAGGGGCTCTTCTCCTTCTAGAGAATGGTATCTTCCCCGATCTGTTCATTCCTGCGCCACGTCGCTTGGGCGCAGCAGCGACGCAGCCAGAAGCAGGCTGCGCTTGGCAGGATCGATGAACACATCACGCGGGCAAAAGAGGAGCTTCTTAAGCCACGCATCAAGGAAGAGGTCAAGCGCACGATCCTCGATGACCTTCGCGACAAGATTACCAGCATCGTCATCGACGAGAAGCTTTTAAGCGAGAGGCAGCATCAGGACGAACACACCATCCAGCTCCTGCGGGCTCGCCAGGAGAGTCTCGAATCCCAGCTTGTCGCGCACGAAGGACGCTTGACAAGCGTCGAGAAGACCGAGCACCAGGAGCATGAGCTCTTTGAGCGTGCGCTGCACGATATTGAGGATGATTTTGCAAAATCAGCAAAAGATGCTGGGTACGTCGAAGATAAAGAGGAGGAGCTCTCCAAGGACATCGCCCATGAGCAGGATGTGCGCAAAAAGAAGATTGAGCAGATCACGGCGGCACTGCGGCGTATTGAGACACAGCACGAGCGCCTCTCGAAGAAAAAAAACGTTGACAAGGAGCAGCTCACCCGTCTTGCACGGATGATTAGCAAGCACAAGAAAGCATTGGAAAATATTTAAAGCATTTATACACGTCTTATTTCTATGACCTTGTCCTCCTGATCGAGCTTGATCTCTACGCGTTCATAATTTGAGAAGTAATCACCAGTTGCGAACTCGTACTGCCGGAACCCGCCATCGTGCACCTTGACAAAGCCATACGTCTTGCCGTTACGTCCATGGCGGACACGCTCGGTTATGCCCTCCATGACGCGCAGGCCGTCCTCCCATCGTTTGAGGCTCGTGCCGCCCTGCTCGCGCACTACAATATCAGGCTCACCGTCGACATTCGCGTCACGCATCGTGATCTCGATGACCTCACTGTACTGGTTGACTTTGAAGCGCACGTTCTGCCAGCGCTGCAGCCGCTGATCTGTCGTGAACTTGTAGCGCCGGAACGTTTTAGTCTCACGGATAGTGCCGACCGCATAATCAGGACGGGAAGAAATGATATCAATGACGACGCCCTCATGCCATGTCTCCTCTTTTTGCATCGGTTCCTTTGCAAGAAGATCAGAGACCGACTCCTGTTCTACCAAGGGTTTCCGGGTAGGCGCTTCTGGCTTAACAACAATTTCTGGAGCGGGTTTTGCGGGTTCCTCCACGACAATCTCCGTCGGCGCTTCGATCGCCACCGGCTCCGGAGGCCTTGGAATCTCTTGCTCTTCGACGACGATGCTATCCTTGCTGGAGTCCATGACACAGCCGACCATCAGGACAGAAACTACTGCAACAACAAATGCAGTAAAATCTAGATATCGAATCTCCATCACCTCGTATTATAAATCTTGTGGTTAAACAGATATATAAATTTTATTGAAAAATATACGTATAGGTCTGTCAGCGTTGCTATTGGGAAATAAGTGAGTATCGGGCAGTGCTCAAAATGGTATAAAATATGCAGTTGGGTTTAATCACTCCTTATCCATGCTAGCCAGATAATCCTTAATCTCTTTTGGCAGCAGTGCGCGTGCATTCGCTCCAAGTGTCGCCAGGACATCCTTCTTTTCGACAAATTGGATATCAACAAGGTCGTCGCCTGCGATGCACGGCCCCTGTGATGAGCAAGAAAACCAATAAACTTCATGTTTGAACTGAGGATTCTGTGTCTTGAGGATCATCGTGTAAGCCTCCACAGCAAGATTTGTCTCTTCCTTTACCTCTCGCACAAGCGCTTCTTCAGGCGTCTCACCAAAGTTGAGCTTCCCGCCGGGCAGATGCCACTCCTCGCTGAAGGGATGGCCTTCCCTGGTCGCCTTCTTTCCAAGAAGCACACGCCCATCGCGTTCGATGATCGCTGCGATCGCTTTTTGCATCATGGTCTATTTTCTACCCTTATCGCGGCATACCTTTCCACCATCGCATCCCCTCTTCTTTGGTGCTCGTTCTGCAATTTGTCTATCCCCTCATTGAGGGTCTGTGGTGTGTCGCGATCGATAACCTTTTCTGTCTGCATAAGCGTGGTTGATGCCCCTGCCAGCGCCGCAAGGATATACATGAAGAAGGGCATGCCGCTATCTATCCAATAATCAGCAGCGGCTCCAATCACACCCCCGGCAAGACCCCACCATCCCGCAGCTGCGGGAGAGGCAGCACGGTTCCACCATCTCTGGTTCGCCGCTTCGGCAAGAAATCCTGCTGTCGCGCCAACTGCGCCATATGTTGTCGAGGATGCGACAAGTCCAAGGCTTATGCCGGGGACAATTGTGTGGTACGCAAGACGGTAAAGGCCGATCCCCGGCCGTCTGCTTACCTCTTCTTTTCTCTTTTCGAGCTCTTCAATATCGGCTTCGTGTTGTTTTGCGATGATGAAATACTCTTCTGCGAATGCCTTTGCATGACGAAGCTTGGCGTTTTCAAACTCAGTCATGGCAAGCACGTCATCAAGCGTTTCCTCTCGTCGTTTTGAGTCGGGGCGCGTGACAAGCTGGTCGATGTACACACGAACCATGCTTAACTCCTCTTTGACATCATTCATTCAAAACAGAAAGAAGAACACATATAAAAATAATAAAGAAATGAAAGGATTTACAGGTCTTTTGACATGACGGTCTTGCGGTTGTTCGCGTCTGCCCGGCCTACTGCTCTTGCAACCTCAGCGCAGAGGACCTTATTGAGCGTGTCCGCGAAATCGCCCGCCACATTGCAGCCCTGAGAGGCATCCTTGATCTTTGACCGGACGACCAGGGAAACATCGCCTTTGGCGCTGCAGGTAAAGCAGCCGGGAATGTCCTTTGACATGACCGTGCGGCGGCCGTTGTCCTGTGCACGCATCGCAGCATCCTTGACAAGCTCACGTGCCCGCTTGTCGAGCGCTTCAGCAAGGTCGCCTGCGCAGTTCGCACCCTTTGCAGCATCCTTGACCTTTGCCTTCACTACAAGCAAATCTGCCATGATAACACCTCATCGTAGTTTCATACGTTTTTGTGGGTCTGTATAACTTCTACCCCCTGAGTCTTAAATCAGGAGTTCTTTTTATAAATGTTGTGGAAAAAATGCTGAATTTTGGGGTCTTAAGGCCTCTTCCTACTATATTTGTCACTGCCAGGTTTAAGCAGGGTGCTATCCTCATCGGTGCGCGAACCAGAACTCCATCTCATCACCGGAATCATTATCAAGCCGGACAAAGCCAAAGCGCTCAAACTGCACGACATCCCCAATGCTTAGCTTTGCCACCTTCTTCTCTGCCAGGCCAGAGACGAACTGGTTGTTTGGCATGCGCATACGCACCTTTATCAGATCATCGGAAACGGGAAGCCAGTGCATGATGCCCGCACCCTTTTTCTTGTACGTGTCAAGGTCGGTCGAGTCAAAAATCAGGTCATTGCTTTCTTTTCGGAAGTTGAGGCAGTCCATGAGGCGGTAGAGTTTTCCCGTCTTTAGCTTGTCCGCATCGGTGCGCTCGATATAGAACGAGTCATGCGTGTCCATGTGCCTTCCTCCCCTGCGGTGCTCGGGGTGCAGGTTCAATTCGACTTCGAGCGCTGGCGCGCCCTTTATCGTGATTTTCTCTGGGTTGCTTACAAAAAAGTATCGGTCAGCCTGCTCATCAAGCACCTGCTTATTGAATGCGTGGATCGCCTTGTAGAACTCTTCGGCGGACACGCGCTTGTCCGCAAGGCTTATGCCGACCTCCATCGCATAACGCAGGAACGTCTCCGGGACGAATCCACGGCGCCGGAACGCAAGCAGGAAGGGGATGCGGATATCATCCCATCCTTCATACACCCCTTCTTCGATGAGTTTGCGCGTCTGCGACGCCGAGATATTGAGCCCCTCAAAATTGATGCGGCCAACAAACACGGTTTCAGGGATCGGCGCATCAAAGTACTTGTATAAATATTCTTGGCGTTTCGCGTTGTCCGCGTGGTCCTTTGCGCGGATGATGTGCGTCATCTCCGCATCATGGTCATCGCAGAACACGCTGAAATTCATGAGCGGCCACACACGGTACTTCCTGCCCGTGCGCGGATGCTCGTCATCATTGATGCGAAACAGGGGAAAGTCGCGCATCGCCGGATTCTTGTGGTGGACGTCCGTCTTGATGCGCATGACCGCATCGCCCTGGCTGAATTTTTTTTCATCAAACATCTGGTGCCAAAGCTTGATGTTATGCTCGATCTCATTTTTCCGGCAGGGGCAGGGCATCTTTTTTGTGATGATTGTTCGGAATTCATCGGCGGGGCATATGCAGATGTACGCCCCGCCGCGCTCCAGGAGCTGCAGTGCATACGAATAATACAGGTTCACACGGCTGGACTGGATGACGACGTCGGTGATCTGGTTTCCGCAAAGCCATTTGGCGTCCTCGGCAAGCAGGTCATACGCGTCCGGGTCGATGTTGCTTGCGTTCGTGTCCGCGATCCGCAGGATCACCTTCGGGTTCTTGTCCGCGTACTTTGTCGCGTAAAGCGATATCAATCCAAGAACGTAAGCGTGTCCGATGTGCATCGGCCCGGAGGGGCTTGGCTCAAAGCGCGTCACAAATCCCCGCGTGACATTGGGAAGGTCACGAAGCGCGGCCTTCTTCTCTTTTGGCCGCTCCGTGAGCATCTCGGGATAGCGCTCTTCAAGACGGGCTTTTTGCTCGGCAAGCGACATCTTGTTGACCTGTTCGACGATGCGCGCAACCTCGTGCTTCAGGTCAGCTGCCTTGCCCTTGAGTTCGGGATGCGCGGCAAGCACCCTGCCAAGCACGCGCCCAACCTCTGCGGTGCCATCATAGCTTACTGCATTGTGCAGGGCAAATCGTTCGATTGTCTTTTCGTAGCTCATCGTGTTTTTTCCGGATTTGGGGATTTATAAAAGTATTTGGGGATATTTGAGCAAAGTAATAATCGAAATATATTTAAATTGACCTTTTCTATTTCCCTTCCATGGGACAAAAACGGGATACCGCTCTTCCAAAGGCGCCGTGCGCGCGTATCCTCATGCTTGCTGGGGCAAAACGCGTCTCGCAGGAAGCGATGGATGCGTTCTGCGAGGTGCTTGAGGCGGTCGCTGAGGATATCGGCAAGAAGGCGATCGAGCATGCCAATCATGCGGGGCGCAAGACCGTGCACGACACGGACATCAGGCTGGCCGTCAGGATGCATCAGGTCCGGCCTGCGTAGAATTTCCGTAGAATTCTTCATGCAGCGCCACGAGCGCATGATGTGCATCCTTCTTTGAGACGATCAATCCGTACGTCGATTCGCTTGCGCCATGGCCGACCATGACTGGTTTGATGTTGGCATTGTCAAGTGCGATGTGGATGCGGCAAATGATACCATTGAGGTCGTTTCGGATGCCTGCCCCGACGCAGTAGATCTGCATGGTGTCCTCTGTGAATGTTACGTGTCCGTTTCTGATGCCCTGTTTTTCGAGACCAGACGTGATGTCGCGGGTGTTCGCGTCCGCATCAAACGCGATGCGCACCGCGGTGTTCGACGCGGCATCGCCCATCTCCGCGTTGATGCCAAGATCAGCGAGAACATTATATACCTTTGCGGCGTATCCGTATGCGCTGTCCATTTCGGAGAGATGCACATTCACGAGCTTCACCTCTTTTGACGTGAATGCGCGTGGGCCGGATACGCGCGAGTCGAGGCCGATGAGCGTGCCTCGCGTGTGCGGATCACGCTCATCGAACGCGTTGAGGACCCGCACGGGGACTCCATGCTTTCGTGCCGGTTTTATAGATGACGGATGCAGCTTTGCCCCTTGCAGCGCAAGCTCGTCAGCCTCTTCGTAGGAGATGTGGTCGAGCGCCCTTGGAGTGATGCTGATTGCGGCCGCGATCGATGGATTGATGCTGCACAATGCGTCGATCTCTGCGTTGTAGATGCGCACCTCTTGTGCGCCAAGCGCTGCGCCGGCGATCGTCGCCCAAAGGTCTGACGAGTTGTATCCGCCCGTCGTGTGCCGTCCGTCCCCAGTCTTGCCAATAAAACCCGTCACCACCGGAATCCTGCCTTTTGTGAGTATCCTTTCCAGCGACACCTTGATCGCACCATATTGCGAACAAGGAACTGTCGCATTTCGAAAATGATCGTCCGTGATGAAGCCAACGTCCCACGCGTCATATGCGACGGTGTCTAATCCACGTACTTGTCCAAGCGCTGCGATCTTTCGGACCTTGAATCGCTCGCCGATGCCCTCAATGCGGTCCACAAGCGTCAGTGTTCGTGCATCCGAAGGGCTCATGCCTGCATCCCGTGTCTCGATGAGCACATCGCAGGCAATAATGAGGTCTGCTGCAATGTCGCGCAGGAGATCCTCGTTGAACTGGGCTGCATCATTGACGTGTTCCTCGACAATCCCGATGGCACGCCTCCTGGCTTCCTGCTTATCGATGCCATCTTCAAGAATTGACGTGCACAACGCATGCAGGCGGCGTGTCACTTTGGGCTTGCCCGGCTGTGCGGACCCCTTCGCGCTGCAGAACACGACGAGGCGCTCGCCGCGTCTGACTGCACGCTCAATATTTTGTACGACCTGCAAATCATGCTCTGGCGACGCAAGCGACGATCCGCCGTACTTGTCGACAAAGATGTTATTCATGGTCGCCGCGAGGTCCAAGGGTCGTATATATACTTTGGCATGGCAAATGTTAAATAACAGGAGTGTGACCATACGGATGTGAAGAGATCCCCCATGAAGAAACAAGTCGAGCGAGGCAAGGTCGTTCCCGTCATGCAGGCGCCGCAGCCACCACGGTACACAGGGTACGGTATCATGGTGTTCGCCATCGCGCTTCTTGGGATCACGATCCTTCTTTTGAATATCTCCGAGGCAAAGCAAACAGTGCAGCGCCAAAATCTTATCACGGCGAAGGTCGTCCAAGTGTACAACCAGGATGTCGGTGTTCTCCACGGCAGGATCGCGGAACTGGAGGCTAAGCTTGCCGCGTGCCAATCCGAATCCTTGCCGTAACCTTTATATAACCCGTTCTAGTCCAGAGCGATTCTTGAGGGCTCGTAGCTCAGTCCGGTAGAGTGCCCCATTGGCTATGGGGAGGCCCCGGGTTCAAATCCCGGCGAGTCCACTATTTGCGGGCCTGTAGCTCAGTCCGGTAGAGTGCTTCGTTCGCAACGAAGAAGCCCCGGGTTCAAATCCCGGCAGGTCCACTTTATGTTTTTGTGGAAGGGTCGTGGGGATAGTTATCATGGGCGATCTTCAATTGAATGGAATCAGATCTGGGAGGTCACAACAATGAGCGATTTGCAGTTTCAGGAAACAATAGTGGATGGTCCACGCAGGTTTCGGTCGTTTTGTGGAAGAAATATTGATCAGATGCCGCTCCTTCTTGCGGATGGTCGTGTGCCGTTGACGCCAAGGCAGCTCTTGGAGGAGCGCGTGCATGGGAAGAATGTGCATGATCGGGATTTGCTGAGGGATAATCATGTGGATACGGCTTGCGCCGTCGTCACGGATAATAGTGGAGAGGTTATTATCGGTCTATATTCTGATCCTCTTGTGAAAGAACTGATTCATGGTCTCAATCCGGAGAGCAGGCTTCAAGACAGCTCATTGCTGGTTGGCGCTGATGCATACCACGAGATGAAGAAGAATGCACTTGTCATCCCCGCTGGTGTGGCACATGACCTTCGCAGCAATGGATATAGTCATCAAACGATGCAAGACGCGTTCTGGGAATATATTGCAGAGGGTGATGCGGATCTTGTCCGTGACCATTTGAATCTTGTCCAAGAGCGCAGGTGCGGGAGGATGGAGAACTGCATGGGTTTGTGGGTATCAAGTAAGCAGGGTTTGCGGCTTTTGTGTGCGTGGTCAGTTGGCGACGACAACGGCGACGCGTTCGGCAGCTTCCACCCCGGCTACTACTTCGGCGGCCGGCTGGTCGGGGTAGTAGCGCCGGGGGCGCACCAGAAACTTGAGGAAACAGTGCGCCGTGCGTGAGGACGTGCTTGCCGATGCAAGAGAGTTCGTACCCGATGCATGCTGGGATGCGTTCGCAAGGAAGATACGCGAGCGCTACAACACCTAAGCAGAGTTTCATCTTCAACAGCACGATGGCGCTCAAATTCATCACCAAGAACAGGCATAAGTTCGAGGAAGTCAGCACTATCCTCAAGACGTTCGGCGTGAAGCTTGAACAGCTTGCGATCGACTACGAGGAGAACCACGATGAGAGCATCGACGTGATCGCCAGATCTG
>CAZRZZ010000057.1:0-8347 GCA_964604755.1 uncultured Methanosarcinales archaeon
AGGGGAGAGTTGATGCAAAAAGAGGGGGAAGATCGGATCGAATACGTCCGTAGTGTGAAGGGGTTTCCAAGACTATTCGTTGCCTCTTGCTATTCCTTGCTCTTTTCTTTGCCTCACAAAAAATATTCCACCCTCCTGCATCATGCTGCTCGATTCGGAGCGCTCGGAGCGCTTCTTGTCATCACTGTCTTTTTCGCAGCACTGGTTTTTGCGCAGGCAGATACAGGGGACGCCGACCAGGAGGCTATCATCGAGCAAGTCGTGAGCGACAATGCGGTCCCTACTGGATTTGTTGCACGAGCGTCCGAGCCGCACGAAAGCATCGCTACTGGAGCGGAGGCGGTGCACACCTCCCCTGTCTGGACGGCAAGCGATGTCGTGCTCATCGTGCTTCTGGTGGTGCTCGTCGTTCTTTTTGGTTATTTCGTCGGAGCATATCACCGGGAGAGGGACGCAAAGAAAGGGATGTTTGGCCGTGGCCCGGCATCCCGCACGCGCATCATCCAGACATCCCGTGCTCTTACGACGAGCGCACGATCCCATGTGCGCTCCATGCAACAATTCTTTTCACGCCGCGTGAAGTCGTATGGACGTGCGAAGACAAACATCGGTCGTGAACTTGAATACTATATGAAACATCGACAGGAACCAGCGCGTCCGTGGTCAGCGAAGAAGCCTGCTCAGAGCAGTGTATCCTCCTACGAGGACGAATACTGGCAGCGCCAGAAGGAGCAGTTCTGGAGCCGTGTGAAACGGGCAGCAGACCGGATCGACAGCGCACCAAAGACCATACAACAGCTTGCGGTCAGGCAAGTCCAGCAATACAATGCGGTGATGGCACAGATGCGGCAAGCAAAAGAAGACTTATATGATGCTGGCTTAACAAAAGAGGCGGATGCAACAAAAGCGCAGGACTCAGATCCAGACAGAAATCCTGCGCTATCTGACGGCCATGACTTGCGCATTCCCGCAAATGGCACGGTTGCACAGCAACGATTCGTACTCAACCAATTAAAGGAGGCGCATTCAATATGACAAGAACAATAGGAGTGATCTCTATCAAAGGGGGGGTCGGAAAGACGACGACAGTCGCGAATCTCGGATCTGCGCTCGCCCACCAGTTCGGAAAGAAAGTCCTGCTCGTCGATGCGAACTTTAGCGCAGCGAACCTTGGCCTGCATCTTGGCCTTGTGAACCCGGACGTGACGATCCATGAGGTCCTTGGCGGAAAGAAGCCCGTCCACGAGGCGGTATTTGAGCACGAGGGCGGCTTTGACGTCCTGCCCGCAAGCGTTGTGCCAAAGAAGGTGGACTTCCTCAAGCTCAAGAACCACCTTGCGAAGATAAAAGACAATTACGACTATGTGCTCATCGACTCAAGTCCGTCGCTCAACGAGGAGATCCTCGCGACGATGATGGCGTCCGATGAGCTCCTCGTCGTCTCAAGCCCGGACTATCCGACGCTCTCCTGCACGATGCACGCGGTCAAGGTCGCAAAGAAAAGGGGCACGCCGATTGTCGGGCTCATTCTCAACAAAGTGCGCGGCAAAGGATTTGAGATTAATGTTGAGGACGTAGAGGCTGCGACAGGGACCCCTGTCATCGCCGTCCTCCCGGATGACATAAAGCTTCTTGAAGCGCTTTCGGAGACGACGCCCGGCACGCTGCATGCGCCGCTCTCCAATGCGGTCATCGAATACAAAAAACTCGCCGGAGCGCTCGTCGGAGAAGAGTTTGAAGACACGCGTTTACTCAGCCGTCTTCGGCGCGCCGTCCGCCGTGACGTGCCAAAGCACGAAGTCAACCAGGAACTGTTGCGAAACGCGAGGCAGGAGGGATGACCATGGCACTCCTCAGTCTATTCAAGAAGCGGTGCGCAAACTGCACAAAGGAGCTTGGCGCGAAATTCCTCGAAGAGGGAAAGCTTCGCTTCTGCTCTGCAGCGTGCAGGAACGCTTACACGAAGAAAAAGAAGGGCAAGAAAACCTGCGAGTTCTGCTAGGAGCGATGTCAGATGGGAGCCGTTGAGAACCTTGATGCGCGTGCACGGGCGATGCGCGCGGTCTTCGAGCAGACACGACAAAAGCAGAGACCTCAGCGGCCGACGGTAAAGCGGCGCGTCGACGAATCCGGGACTGGATGGAACACCTCCGTCGGGCCGCAGGCGATGCGCGCGGTCTTCGAGCAGATACCCCGGGGGTCGGCGGCGAAGCATCGCGTCGATGAATCCCGATTTGGATGGAATACATCTGTAGGACCGCAGGCGATGCGTGCGATCTTCGAGCGGGTCTTTGATCCTGCAGGGCAAGAGGAACAACCGAGCGCCAAAGGCAAGACAGAACAAGAGCCTCTTTTGGGCCAGCATGCGCAGTCACGCATCCAGTCGGGCGCTCCACGCCGGCAAGGTTCTGCTTTGAAGGGAAGGCATGCCAGCATCATCGACGAGCTCATCAAGGCGCATCGGTTGTTTTAACGGGCAGTCGCGTTCTTTTTGGTATTGTCGAGGGCATCGTCTTTCTCGTCCACGACGGGCTTTTGGATTTCGTTTGAAAAACCATCCTGCTTGTCTTCGATGCTTTCCGCTAAAACAGTTTCCTTATGCACCTCATGGTACCCCGGATCATAACGCACAATGCCGGAACAGCCAAGGACACCGATCAGAAGGATGCACAGCACCACGCCCATTCTTTTGTGCATGGGGAAATGAGTGCATGCATCTATAAAAACCTATCCACACCAAAAGCTTATAAATCGTCGTGCGATAAAAAGATCGATGGTGCGCCTTCATCTTCCACATCAACGCAGCACGACAATCCCAGCATCTCTTTTTCGGCGCTTTCTTGCGTTCCTTTTGGATCTGCTCATCCTCGATCTTGTCGTTGCCGCCCCGTTTCGCGGCGTGTTCGCCGGCATCTTTGGCGAGCAGGAGCTTACGGATCTCATGGCAGCGATGGAGGCCGACCCATCGATGTCGTTTCTTGCCCAGATGATCCTTCTCCTGCTTGGGATCCTGCTCCTCCTTTATTTCATGATCCTTGAGTTCACCGTCGGCCAGACGCTTGGCAAGCGCATCTTCCGCCTGCGCGTCGAGAACGACAAGAAACAAAAGCAAATTTGGCAATACCTCGTGCGAAGCCTGTTTGTCATCCCCGTGTTCCCCTTCATCCTCTTGTGGGTCATCGACCCGATCCATATGTTTTTCAGCATCGAGGGAAGACGGTGGAGCGAGAAGCTCTCCAGGACACGCGTCGTCCAAGACGTCATTGTGTAATATAATCACATAGGAGAACAGATAAGCAAGGTGTTTGGAGAATATATCAGATAGCATTATTAAGGAGCGCGTCTTCAAAAAAGATAGAGGTGAAGGATGGCACACAAAGAAGAATCGCGAAGGCGACCATGGGCATGGATCATCGGCGTCCTGCTTTTCTTAGGGATTATAAGTGTCATCTTTTCTGGCGTGCTTGGTGTTCTGATTGGTACGGAGGACACGACAACAGTGGTCGGGGTCGGCAATGTCGCGCTCATCACTATCGAAGGCCCGATCCTTAGCAAGGCTGATGGCATATTGACACAGACATACGCCTCGTCGACAGACATTGTCAAGCTCATCGAGAAGGCGGACAAGGATCGTTCCATCAAGGCGATTGCGCTGTGGATCAATAGTCCCGGCGGATCCGCCGTAGCCTCCGATGAGATCGCGCGCGCGATCCAGAGATCAAACAAGACAAGCGTCGCGATCATCCGCGAGATGGGCACAAGCGGCGCGTACTGGGTCGCTTCCGCCACCGACCATATCATTGCGCACCGTGCATCATTCACCGGAAGCATCGGTGTCATCGCCTCGTACATCGAGTTTGCCGACCTCATGGCCGAGTACAACCTTACGTATCGGCGCCTTGTGTCCGGAACGCACAAGGACATGGGAAGCCCGTTCAAGCACATGACAAGCGAGGAGCAGGAGCTCTTCCAGGAATCCCTTGATGACATCCATAATCTCTTTATCGAAGTCGTCGCTAAGAACCGCAACCTCTCCGTGGAGGATGTCCGGCGCATCGCGACAGGAAGGTTCTTTACTGCACGCACCGCAAAAGAATATGGCCTTGTCGATGAGCTTGGCGGAAAGGAGGAGGCGCAGGCGTATCTCAAAGAGAAGCTCGGCGTGGATGTCGAATTCGTCGAGTTCAAGAAGCGGCGTTCCTTCCTCTCCGTGCTTGGATCAACAGCGAGCGAGTCGTTTTATGCGATGGGCAAAGGCATTGGCGATGCGCTGACGGGATCAGGTGCGCCGACGATACGGGCGTGAGCAGTTGCGTCAAGCACAGGGCTTGTCATGAACTAAAGTCCAAGGCGCTCGTCGATCTCGCGCGCGACGCCCTTAAGGTCGCTTAGCGAACGCATGATGTCTTTTTGCACCTCTTCGACGACGGCATGAAGGCTGCCTGCACGAAGAAGGTAACGGTTTTGCTCGCTCACGATAAGCCCTGCCTCGATGAGCTTGCTTAAATGATGCACGACAGTGCCGCGGGAGAGGCTTGTGCGTGCCGCAAGCTCGTCGCTTGACATGGCAACATTCTGCCGCGTCGCCTTGAGGAGCTCGATGAAGATGCGAAAGCAGGAATTGTCCTTGTCACGCGGCCCGATGAGGCCAAGGCTATTGGCAAGGTAGCGGATCTCGGAATTGAGGTCACTCTTCTGCGGATGGCGGATCTGCACGACGGTGATCCTGCGGTGGACGAATGCCATGGTCGAAAGGATACGGGGGCCCCTATAAATTCTTGTCGATGTAAGGTCGACGACGAAGGAATCGAGAACATGCTTTTTAAGCTTTGGAACCCCTGTTTCTCCGGTAGATCTGGCGAAAAGCATAAAAGGAAGTCGTTTACTTAAAGCATAATAAGTTGACTTAAGCTGAACTAAATGAAAACATTTATAAGCAAGGTGTGTTTGCCTGTGCCAAACATGATGTCAGATACAGCAAAAGCGGCAGACAAGGAAAAAGAAACGGGTTTCGTGGTATCGGAAACGACCCCTTCAGCGGACGCGCAGGAACACGAGATGCTTGAGCGCAAGATCGCTGAACTTACCGAAACCCTCCAGCGCCTGCAGGCCGAGTTCGCCAATTACCAGAAACGCGCGGACCGCGACATGGACAGTTTCCGCAAATTTGCCTCTCAGGACCTTATCATGGACCTTCTGCCCGTGCTGGACAGCCTTAGCCTAGCCCTGCAGCACACTGGGGATAAGGACGCGCAAAAAGGAATCGAGCTTGTCGCAAGGCAGCTAAGCGACGTGCTCCACAAGCGCGGCCTTGCACGCATCGATAATACAGCCTTATTCGACGCAAAACTTCACGAGGCGCTGCTCACGCAGGCTTGCGACAAGCCCGAAGGGACGATCCTTGAGGTCCTCCAGGAGGGATACACCCTACAGGGAAGGGTCATCCGTGCAGCAAAAGTGAAGATCGCCAAAAAGAGCGCATGATCGTTATATGGATATCAAAAAAGACATCACCAAAGACACATCGCTTCAGGAGATCAAAAAACTCAGCCCGCCCTGCCGGTGTGTGGCCTGTTCACATCCATGCACATTCGGCTCAGGCTTTTTGATCAACGAAGATCACCCACGGCTGGCGTCATTTCTGAACGTCAGCGAGCAGGAACTCAACGAACGATACCTTGAGCCGGAAGAGAAATTCAACACGACGCTGTGGAGACCGAAGATAAAAAAGAACCCGTATGGGTATGGCCAGTGCATCTTTTATGATGCAGTAAGGGGTTGCACCATCCATGAAGCAAAACCGACGCACTGCAGCGTCGCGACGGGATGCAAGGAATACGGTGAGGACATCAACATCTGGTTCCACGTCAACTATTTCCTGGATCCCGATGATCCGGAGAGCATACGCCAATTCGCAACGTACCTGACATCAGGAGGCAAGACCATCCCCGGGGCTTCCCTCGGGGACCTTGCCCCTGATGCTTTGATTGACGACATCCGATCGTACAAGATACTGACAAGAAAAGACCTGAAAAACGCAAGAGAAAACTTACGAGAGGAAAAGAAAAAATGAGAGAGATTGAAGTAAAAATATTCAACGTCGACGTGCAAGCTCTTGAGGGGCGGCTTTTGGGCGCCGGCGCGGCGCTCGCCTTTGATGGTGACATAGACGCGATCCACTTTGACTATCCCGATTTCCGGCTTCGAAACGAAGGGAAGACCACGCGGATCCGACAGGTCGGCGACAAGGTCGAGATCGTCGTCAAAGGAAAAAACCGGCGCAGCGATGTCACGGACCGTGAGGAGATCGAGACGCATGTAGGCGATTTTGAATCTGCACGTCGCATTTACAACCGCCTTGGCCTTGTCGAGATGTGCCGGTATCAAAAGCATCGCAAAAGCTACGCCCTTGACGGCATGAAGTTCGAATTCGACACGTTCCAAAACTTTCCATCCTACATCGAGGTCGAGGCGAAGACGGAAGATGACGTGCGGCGGGGCGTCGAATTCCTCGGTTTCACGATGAAAGATACCTACACGAAGAGCATCATGGCAAGGCTTCATGAGCTCAACATCGATCCACGCGATATCGGATTTGAGTTATCAGAATACTACGATCAATGGAGGTCAGCAAAATGACGCAAGGCAAATCAAAATCCAAAGAGGAAACAGGATCAAAACGGACCCATTCCAAAGCGATCGGCATCGACCTTGGGACGACATTCTCTGCCGTCGCCATCATCGAGGGCGGCAGGCACGCGATCATCCCGAACGCTGAAGGCGACCGCACGACGCCAAGCGTCGTTTCGATTAAAGACGGCGAGCGGCTCGTCGGAAAGGTCGCGCGAAACCAGGCGATCACGAACCCGGAGAACACGGTCCGCTCGATCAAGCGCCACATGGGAGACAAGGGCTTCACCGTCGAGATTGAGGGCAAGAAGTACACTCCGCAGGAAATCAGCGCGATGATCCTGCAAAAGCTCAAGCGCGACGCGGAAAGCTATCTTGGCCGCACCGTCACGGACGCAGTCATCACAGTCCCTGCCTATTTCAACGACGCGCAGCGCCAGGCAACAAAGGACGCCGGAAAGATCGCAGGGCTCAATGTGCTTCGCATCGTCAACGAGCCGACCGCGGCGGCGCTCGCATATGGCATCGACAAGACAGAAGCGCACACCGTGCTCGTCTTTGACTTTGGAGGCGGAACGTTCGACGTGAGCGTGCTCGAGCTTGACGAAGGGGTATTCGAAGTCAAGAGCACGTCCGGCGACAACCATCTTGGCGGCGATGACATCGACGATGTCCTCATCGACTGGATGGCGGATGGGTTCAAGAAAGAGTCTGGCATCGATCTGCGCTCGGACAAGGTAAGCCACCAGCGCCTCAAGGAAGCCGCCGAGAAGGCAAAGATTGAACTTAGCTCCGCGATGAAGACGACAATCAATCTGCCCTTCATCACCGCAGACCAGTCCGGCCCAAAACACCTGAACATAGAGCTTAGCCGCGCGAAGTTCGAGAGTCTCATCACCGGCATCCTCAAGCGTCTTGAAGGACCGACAAAGCAGGCCTTAAGCGATGCGAAACTCGACGCGAAAAGCCTCGACAAGGTCATCTTCGTCGGCGGCTCGACGCGTATCCCTGCCGTTGAGGAACTCGTGAAAAGGCTTGTCGGTAAAGAAGGCGACAAGAGTGTCAATCCAGACGAGGCAGTCGCGCTTGGCGCCGCGATCCAGGCGGGCATCCTTGGCGGTGACATCAAGGACATCCTTTTGCTTGATGTGACTCCGCTCAGCCTTGGCCTTGAGACGCTTGGCGGCGTCATGACAAGGCTCATCGAACGCAACACGACGATCCCGACGAAGAAGAGCCAGATCTTCAGCACGGCCTCCGACAACCAGCCGAGCGTGACGATCAATGTGCTGCAGGGCGAGCGCCCGATGGCTGCGGACAACAAGAGCCTTGGCCGCTTCGACCTCTCTGGTATCCCTCCCGCGCCACGCGGCGTGCCTCAAATCGAGGTCACCTTCGACATCGACGGGAACGGCATCGTCAATGTTTCTGCAAGGGATATCGCGACAGGCAAGCACCAGCAGATCACCGTGTCCGGCTCAAGCAATCTCTCGGACGAGGAGATCGAGCGCATGCAGAAGGAGGCCGAGTCCTACGCCGACGAGGACAAGAAAAAGCTTGAGAAGATTGAAGTGATCAATCAAGCCGATGCGTTCATCTATTCGACCGAAAAATCCATCAAGGACATGGAAGGAAAAGTCGATGCGAAGACCATCAAGGTCCTCAAGGACGGCGCGGAGGAGATCAGGAAGATGCTCGCCAGACCGGACCAGGCTAC
>CAZRZZ010000058.1:0-8078 GCA_964604755.1 uncultured Methanosarcinales archaeon
CCTCAAGCGGCCAATCGGAAAGCAAGACCACTACGCCGCGGCGTTTGGGAACCTCAATGTCATCCAGTTCAATCCCGACGGGACGACAAAAGTTATCCCCGTGCCGTACAAAGAGGATGTGAAAAAAGCAATCGCTGAGAACCTGCTCATGTTTTACACGGCAAAGACGCGGGATGCGGGATCGATCCTCCAGATACAGTCGCAAAACATCCGAAAGGACGATGCGAAATACCGGGCCATGACTGCCATGAAGAATCTTGTCCCCGAGTTGGAAAAGATATTTAGCGAGGGTACGAATATACGGAGGTTTGGGGAATTGCTTCACCAGAATTGGATCCTCAAAAAACAGCTCACCCCCTACATCACCGACACGGATATTGATGACCACTATGCTAAGACACTGCAAGCAGGCGCCGTGGGAGGAAAGCTGCTTGGCGCAGGGGGCGGAGGGTTCATGCTGTTCTACGTCGAACCGGAGAACCATCAGCGAGTCCGCGAGGCCCTCCATGGCCTCTATGAGCTTAAGTTCAACTTTGAGGAGCTTGGAAGCCACATCATCTATTATCGCCCGGACCTGTGAACACCATGACTACCATCTTAGTTACTGGAAATCTCGGCTATATCGGCTCTGTCCTCACCCCGATGCTGATAGAAGAAGATTACCGTGTCATCGGCTACGACATCGGATATTACGACGATGACTGCCGGCTCGGCAGGCCCTCGAATCCCCCTCATCGTCAGATCCAAAAAGACATCCGGGATGTCACGCAAGATGATCTTGCAGGTGTCGACGCCGTCATCCATCTTGCAGCGCTCTCGAACGATCCGCTTGGAGAGTTCAATCCGGAATTGACGCGCGAGATCAATTATGAGGCGACAATCAGGCTCGCGCAGCATGCCAAAACGGCCGGTGTCAAACGGTTTGTCTATGCCTCCTCGCAGAGCATGTACGGCGTCGCAAAGGGCGGCGATGTGAAAGAGGACAGCAAAGTCAATCCGATCACGATGTATGCGAAAACAAAGTGGGAATCGGAGTGCAAACTCAAGGAGCTTGCTGATGACGATTTCACCGTCGTATGCCTTCGGCCGTCGACCGTGTTTGGGGCAAGCCCGAAGCTTCGCTGCGACATCGTCTACAACAATTTCCTGGCATGCGCGTACACGACAAAGAAAATCGAGATCAAAAGCGATGGGGCGCCGTGGAGGCCGGTGATTCACATCAAGGATGTGAGCAAGGCTTTCATGGCGGGACTCGCTGCCCCCTCCTCGATCGTTAACAGGCAATCCTATAATGTGGGAATCCAAAACGGCAATTTCCAAGTGAGGGACCTTGCAGAAGCGGCGCGAAAGATCGTCCCCGGATGCGACGTGGTCTACACGAAGGAGCACGGTCCTGACTCACGGACGTACAAGGTTAGTTTCGGGAAGATCCTGACTGAACTCAAAGGATATTACCACCCGGAATGGGACCTTATCAGGGGCGGAGAAGAATTGATCTGGCTCTTCGACGAGGCGGGCTTCACCGAGGAGGATTTCCGTGGCCGGCGATGCATCCGGCTGCAGCAATTGCAGTGGCTTGTCGGCCAGCGGCGCGTCGATGAGAAGCTGCGGCGATCGAAATCAGGCGTCTGATACCACATGTTTCTCTATGAGGGATATATCCTCAAGAGCTCCGCCGTTTTTTGTCTGGCGTGACACGAATGATCGTTTGTATCCGGTAAAACGCCTGTAGATAAAGATGTTCCGATAGAGCGTGCGCAGCGACGCATCGATGGGGGCGGGAAGTGGCATCCGTTCCACTATTTTTTTGATCGCGTAAAGCGACCTGTTCGTGAGAGAAAAACGCTTTTTCATAAAGGACGTCATCCCGTCATCGATCGTGCGCGTCGCATCCTCGATGCTCAAATCGGAATTTTTCTGCAGATGTTCCGCGAGGCTTTTCTTAAAGCGCGCGTATTTCTGACCGTACGTTCCCTCTTCGATGAAATAGTTGAACGTGTTCGTTGGTGCATGCCCCCCCGATCTGGGGTCAAATTCCCGCGCACCATAGGGGATATCGAGGATTTTGAGCTTTCCATAAATGGAGGTAAGAAGGGAGATGTAGGTCTCTCCGAAGCGGTAATCATCAGTTACCTTGACGCTTTCAGCAAGCACACGATGCAGGATGTCCGTTTTGTGGACACTGTAGAGGGTGTATAAAAAATTGGAGAAGTGGAAAAGCAGGCGGTCCTTTGCAGCAGGAGCATCGTTTGATAAGGAAATGTCGAGCGGGAGGGGGTCCCACACAAACGATCCGCTCTTGACTTGAAAATAGACATAATGCCCATGGCAGCAGGCATAGTCCGGATTATTCTTGAGAAACTCCACACACGCGCATATCGCGCCAGGGATCGCAAAGTCATCGTCTGCACAAGCAACGACAAATGGAGTGCGCACACGGCTGACCACATCGGCAAGCTTCGCGTACTGGTGAATATCCGGAGGATAACTTTGGAGATGAGTTATTGAAAGCTTTGGAAATGATGTGATGATTTTGGCGTTTTGTTTTTTGTTCTCGTCCGTGCTTGCATCCGCTATGAAAATTGGGCATCGCAATGCAAAGCTGTCATAATAGCGAAGAATTCTCCTCAGATAGTGCGGCCGGTTATATGTTGGGATGACTATGCTAAACGATTCCATGGGTGATCAGAGAAGCTTGTCGATGATCTCGTCATATCTTATTTCAAGCTGGTCATGGCTTGGGCTCAACCAATCTCCGGACATGTCTTTGGTGACCATGACGTGTTTTCTTACCTGGCAGTTTTTTTGCGCCTCGCACAGAAGAGCATGACAGGACAAGTTCTCGCTCTTGCTGTCATCAATGATGACTAGCCTTCCCGTCCTCTTCACGTCCTCGATGATCCTTTCCCAATTTGTCGGTGTTGCAGTATTCACCGAAAACAATGATGCGGTAAGCCCTTTCTCCCCCATCTTCCTGCACAATTCATGCCCATATGGGAAGGAGAGGTTAAAACATACGATCGTCGCGTCATTTCCCTGCGTGTACTGGAATACGGCATTGTCCGGGCTTGCAAAGACAAGGCCTGGCTCGATGAGTTCTTCCTTGAAGAGGCGGATGCTCACCCCGATGATGCGAAATCCCGGTGATAGGAGTTCAGCATTGATGATGCGCTCCGCATCAACCTTATTGGTCACCGTGAATCCCCTTATCCGCGCAAGGGAGCAGATATCCCCCAGATTATTGAAGCTCGACTGGAGCCCCTGATAGCCACCGTCGACAATGCAGGGCATGATCGTGAATGAGGCCTTGGGATCCTTGCGCCGGATGAAGTTGTACGTGTTGACCAGATGATCAATACCAAGCAGAAGAAAATCAAGCTGTTTCATGAAAAAGATGGAGTTCACGCCGCCCATCATGAGCCCAAAGCCGACCCCGCAGAGGGTATTTTCGCTGTTTGGGGAGTTGATGATCATGCTTGCAGGCTTGACGTGAAGGTTTCGTGTCAGGCCGGAAAGGCAGGAGCCGGCGTCGATGTTCTGGCCAAAGAGCACGACGCGCTCTTGCTCGACGACCTTTTTTCGCACAAGCTCGTTGACGAAGCTGATGTAATTCATGCGGACTCCTCCTGCAGGCGCGCAAGTATATCCTTTGATTCCCGCACAAGAGTGTCCTTATTGATATGTGTCGTGAGCGCAAAAACGGGGTCATCATCATTCATCAGGAGGATTGGCCATTCATTCATCTGTACTGTCGGGGCGGGGCCGGAATGGTAGTTCACGAACTTCCCGTGCGGGTTTTGATCATTGGTAAGATACCAGCTTCCAAGAGTGGTGAGCATGACTTCGACGCATACCGGGGTGCGCGTCTTGATGCAGTAGTCGCGAAGCTCGCGCAATCGCTGGACGTACGCGAACACATCGTTTCCGGAGAATCTCTCATAGTGGATGCCAAGACCAGAAGTGATACTCCGAAGATTGATGTCGCAGCGCCTTTCCGTGATATGGGTTCCAAGAGAATAACCGTTGTTCTCGACGAGGACCATACAGCACAGGTTCTGGCTTTTGAGGAAGAGCAGACTCTCATAAAAGCTTCCCTCCTCGATGGCTCCGTCCCCGCTTTGCACGATGATCACATTGTTTTTTCCGGCAACCCGTTTTGCGAGAGCAAGGCCTGCGCCGACAGAAATATTGTTTCCAAGGATGCTCGACGAATAGGGGATGCCGTGCGCCTCATCTGCCAGGTTCATCGAGCCAAGCTCGCCTTTGGCGAGGCCTTCCCTCTTGAGATAGTACTCATCAAGCTCTGCCTTGAGATTCTTTCCGCGGGCAAGCACATAGTGCATGTTCCGGTGCGAGCAGATAATCTGGTCTCCCCCCTGCATGACTGCATCGACGGCGACAGCGATTGCCTCATGGCCAAGGCCAAGGTGGAGCGGGATCTTGAAATCCCCCCTCTTGTACCGCTCATTGATGAGCATCTGGCTATGACGAAGAAAAAGTACCTGCCGCGCAAGATCAGTCTTGCCCGCCATATCCGGGATGTTACTTGAGTTCATTGATGTCGATTGCTCCATATGTTTCTTTGAACTCCCTGAATGTCGGGTAGTTTTTGTCGCGCTCACGCAAGAAGGGCGCAGTATCGCCAAGCTTCCAGTCGATGCGAAGATCGGAATCATCCCAACGTATTCCTGTGTCATGCCCCGGCGCGTAGTAGCTACTTGCCTTGATGACAAGATCACATGGCGTCAGCGATACGTGCCCGTGTGCAAATCCTGGTTCTGCATACATGCTGTTTTTGAGCTCATCAGAGAGGAGGATGGAGTCCCACTGTCCAAACGTCGGCGACCCTTTGCGAAGATCGACGGCGACCCAGAGCGCTTTTCCCCGGATAGCGCGGATGAGCTTGCCCTCGGTGTACGGCGGAAATTGGATGTGAAGACCACGTACGATGCCGCCCCGGATCGAATGGGAGTGGCTTTCCTGCACCCATGTTGTCCTCAAGCCAAGCTTGCGAAAGACCTGCTCGTCATACAAACGGACAAAAAACCCTCTTTCATCAGTGTATGGCTCTGGCGTCAGTTCAAAGAAGCCATCAAGTTTTGTTCGTCGTATGTTCATATAACCACGCTATTACCATGCCGTCATCTTTTTTCCTGCAAGCACCATGAGGGCAAAATGCCCTCGCGCTGTCTTGACTCTATCCAGTGCAAGTATCTCAAAACCGCAGCTATCCAACAGGGTGGACAGGGTCGTTGGATTGAACATCCAGAGATGGCAGGAATTGAAAATATCATCCTCTGCGGGTTTGAACTTAAAGCAGAGTGCGTCAGGGACCTCGATATAGACAAGCGAGGATCGTCCCAGATCACCCTGTATGCTTTTGAGGAGCGTGTCCGGATTCCGCACGTGCTCCAACAGGTACACGAGCGAAATGAGATCAAACGGGTGGCCGAATGTGCCAGGCCTATAATAATCTTTGATGAGAGGGATTCCGAGTTTGTCCTTGAAGAAGGATGCGTCTGCGCTTGGATCAATCACATACGACTTCCACATTTCATCCTGGAACGCATACGCAAAGATGCCTGTACCTCCGCCAATGTCAAGAAGCCGAAGGGAGTCTCCTCTTCTGAAGAGCTTGTCCTCCCACATTCTCTGAAGATGATTCTTTATCCAGCTCACACGGAATGCCGTCTCGGATTTCTCGGGCGGAAGATTGATCACCTTGTTGAACGTCTCCTGGGGGGATTCTTTTCTCCATGGGACATCTTCACTCCGGTAAGAAGTATAGATCGAATCCAAAACAGCCGCGTCGCGAGAGTAGATAGAGTAGTAGAGTCCGCAATGCTTGCATTGGACCCATTTTCGGATATACCTCTCTTCGTCGATGCCGACCGTCTTTTCATACTGGTCGGGATGATCGTAGGAAAAAACTATCCGGCAGTTCCTTCCTTTGCAGATAAAGCATTCTGTTGGTTGGTACGTTCGCATCGCATACGACATGGTCATGCACCCCGCGCGGACAAAAATGCATGCAATTGCGCAAGGCCTTCATGGAGGGTCACTGTCGGTTGCCACCCGATCTCTTTTTTTGCCCGTTCGTTGGAGACATTGCGCACATTTGGCTCCCCCGGATTCTTCTCTATGATGGAGACCGTCTTTCCAAGGATGCTGCTTGACACATCGATAATATCACGAAGCGTAACGAGCTTGTCACCCTCAAGGTTGATAATGTTGAACCCATCACGCCCAACAGCCTTCAGGATGCCGGAAGCAATGTCGCTGACATGAACAAAACGCCGCGCTGTCCGCAGCGATCCGACCTGAATCTCATCCTGGGTTTTCACGGTATTGAAAATGGATTCTACTGCTGCCCAATTCGCTGGACGATTGCCATAAATAATTCCAAAACGCAGGATAGTCACCGGGCAAAACCCGTGCCTGAACTTTTGGCGCAAGTTTGTCTCGCTGACCAGCTTGGATAAGGCGTACTCCGAACTCAGCGAGGTGATGTCGATTGGCGATTCCTCGTCCTTTATCATCGCTGCACTCCATTCTCCATATACCCATTCGCTGGAGGCAAAAATGAACTGTTTTGCACCTTTTTTTTGTGCGGCCTCCATCAGGTTAAGCGTTGCCATCACATTGGCATCAAAACAGGCATGGGCTTTGTTCCTGCAGTCCTGGTCGCGTGTGAGGCCTGCAAGATGGATGACTGCATCAACCCTTTCCGGAATGAGGGAGACGATGTCAGGGGAGCGGATATCCGCCTGATGATAACCCGGATCATTCTGGGGGACTATGTCGACTGCAACATAGTTGATCCCCTGCTGTTTGCAGTGATGGACAAGTTCCCTGCCTACAAAACCACAAGCCCCCGTAATGAATAGCCGCATGTTTGCCCCCTGTTTTACACGTAAACTACAAAATGACGACGCAGGGGGTGCAAGAGAGAACTTTTATAAATATTGTGGTGAGTGGCTCTGTCTTAAAAGTGAAATGAGGGGCACTGCTGCGCTCTGTCCGCATAGAAGGATGACGTGTTTTCCGAGGATCCGGTCTTTCGACGTGGAGCCCGTGCACGCCGCTTGGCAGCAGTGCTCCAGGATTTAGGACAGAGCCGTGGTGAGTATCTGCATCTTCTCTTTCATCGGCGTTGTGGCAAAAGGATATTCTCAGCAAGTCGTAAAAAACCGGACAAAAGGACAAACAATAAAAAGGCTCATCTTTCCCTCGTGAGCGGTGCAGGTATGAATATTCTTGGGGTTTTCGATGGGCAACACGATAGTGGGGCATGCGTGCTCAAGGATGGCAGGCTTGTCAGCGCGGTGGATGAGGAGCGCCTTGCCCGTGTCAAGATGCAGGGCGGGTTTCCCTATCGTTCCATCAAAGAGTGTCTTCGCGTCGCAGGGCTTCGCGAAGCTGATATCGACATCGTTGTTGTCGGCAGTATCCTTACCCCTCCATTGTTTGCGCGCCTGTTCCGCAGCGTCCAAAAAAAAGAGGCGAATATCCTTATGCAGGAGAAGACGGTATTCTGGGTCCTCTCCACCTTTGTCAAATATGTGCTCAAAGCGACGGTTGTCAGCCCGGAAAGCTGGCTTGGCCGTCTGCAGGTTCCCCTTGTCAAGTATGTGGTCCGACGTGATCTTCCATCTAGTCTTCGCGATAAGCCAATATTCCTGGTGAATCACCACCTCTCCCATGCGGCAAGCGCGTTTTATGGTTCTGGTCAGCGCACGGCACTCGCCGTCGTCTCGGACTGTTGGGGGGATGGATTGTCTTTTTCGGTCTATTCATGCAAGGGCACGTCGATAAAACGAATCTATGTGATCCACGCGATGGACTCGTTTGGCCACTTCTATGCATCGGTCACGAAATTTCTTGGATTCAAGCCCTTCCGGCATGAAGGAAAGGTGCTCGGCCTTGCCGCCCATGGGAATCCAGGCAAGGTTGATATCCCCTTCCCCTTTGTCTGCAGGAAGGGGCGTCCGCGCTTCTTACCTAAGAAAAGACTGGATCTTGATCCGAGGCTTGCGCGAAGGCTTGCGCAATACCGGCGCGAGGATGTTGCCGCGTGG
>CAZRZZ010000059.1:0-7989 GCA_964604755.1 uncultured Methanosarcinales archaeon
AAGATACAGTGGTCTTTCTCGAACGGGTCAAGCTCACGGTAGTCCACAATAACCGTATGACGCTCAAGCATCGCTTTGACCCCCTTGAAAACCTCTTTTGGCTGTTTTGCGACATCGATCGATCGGGACTTGACGCAAAGGATGCCAAACCCCCCCTTCTTAAGGAAGCGCTCGCAGTTCTTGAGGAATATCCCCACCTGGTCCCGTTGCGCGATGTCCTGGAAGACCGCATCGACAGCAAGAAGCTGGTTTGCATAGGAGTCTGGCTTGTTCGCGTCGGCAAGAATTGCCGTTATATTTGCGCGTTCTTGCGCAACAAAGATCATGTCGCGCATCGTGCGCGGCGCAAAGTCAAGGCACCACACAAAACCGTCTTTTCCGACGATATCGGAAACGTGGCTTGCCGTCGTGCCGCTTGCGCAGCCAAGGTAAAGGACGGTCGAGCCTGGCTTGATGCCAAGTTGCGAGATCCCCTTGATAACTGCAGCGGCAAGCTTGCTCTTTTTGATGTCCCACTCCCGATATTCGGCGCCGTTTTCCCTGATAATTTTCTCGGTATAGACTGTCGTGCCCGGTGCAAAGCTCTTGGTATACAATGCCATGCCTTTTTTCTGGGGCTTCACGAAGACCCCCTTGAATTGCTTATGCTGTTGCATGACTATCACCATTTGAGCTGGGCCTTGATCTTTTTCTCAAGTTTGTCGGCGATAAAGTCGCCTTTGAAGTAGTCGACCTTCGCGGCTATCGCGATCTTGTCCGCAAGGACGCGCGCAGCCTTGCCTTTCTTGTCTTTGGGAGCGGCCGCCACGAGGGGATGGTTGATGATGACACCGTACTTTGGCGGCTTTGCCTTTGTCCGAAGATGACGGAAGAGCGCCTTCTCCGCGCCAAGAAGCTGGATTGTCGATGCGGGAAATCCGCACAGATGCGCAAGACTTCCGGCATGCGAAAGCAGCTTCGCCCCGATGAGCGGGCCGGCAAGATGCAAAAGATTCGGGCAGAGCCTTTTCATGAGGGAGCTGATGTACGTTTCGGTCTGTGCGCGAAGGTCATAAAGGGTGGCGATATGCACGGCAAGCCGCTTGATCTCTTCGACATCAGGTTGCGCAAGGTCTGCGCCCATGCTCTTGTCGCGCGCGACATTGATTTCTTTGAGCAGGCGCTCCCTTGGCTTTTCGAGGATCGCGCGGCAGAACCTCTCATTGTCGTCGATTGCCCGCTCTCCTTCCGGGTTGTAGTACGCATACCATTCCCGAAGGCGCTTGGCAAGGCTGTTTGTGATCTTCTCGAGATCCTCAATGCTCTTGACGGCCTGGATGATGAGAAGATCGTCCTTGACGCTTTGCTTGACCGCACGCCGTGCGATAAGAAGGTTCGCGTCCCGCATCGCCGCAAGATGACCTGCCTTTGTGAGCGCATCGGTCATCGCAGTGAACTGTGCGATCGTGGGATCCAAGAGGGCTTGTGCGCGGTGTTTTTTCTGGAGGACGAGCTGTTCAGAGGGCTCCAGACCCTTCATAATCTCGTCGTGCAGAAAAAGAATCTCATCAGGCTTGGAGACGAGGCGCTTATCGATGATCCCCCAATGCTCATCGAACGCAAATGAGCCGATACAGGTTGTGTAAACAGAGGTTCGTGCCATTACGCGTCCTGTTTTAGGAAAAGATATTTAAATATATCTCACGGAACCGAGGATATGCGCATTGGATATGTCCCTTGCAGGGATGAGGGCGAGGCAAAACGGATCGCAATGCTGCTTCTTGACCGGCGGCTTGTCGCGTGCGCAAACATCTTTCCTGTCACGAGCATATACGCCTGGCAGGGCAAGATCGTCGACGAGGCGGAGGCCATCCTGCTCGTCAAGACAACGGCCAGGGCATGGGAAGACGCAAAAAAGGCCATCGAGCACGAACATTCGTATGAATGCCCGTGCATCCTTTGTTTCGATGCCGATGCGAACGCGGCATTTGACACATGGATCAGGTCAAACATCGGAAAGGCCAAGGTGACGAGCCAATGAAGGTGTTCATCACGGGAGGCACCGGCTTTGTCGGGCCGCACATCGTCAAGCGCGTCCTTGAAAAAGGCCATAAAGTTGTCCTCCTTGTGCGTCCGGGATCGGAGCACAAGTGCCCACGGCACAAGAATTTGCGCATCGCATCAGGAGATGTCCTTGACAGGAAGGGCTTAGCCCTGGCGATGGAGGGATGCGATGCCGCAATCCACCTTGTCGGCATCATCCGTGAGCAAAAATATCGCGGCGTCACATTCGAGCGGCTCCATGACGAAGCTACACGCAACGCTGTTGCTTCCGCAGAGCGTGCCGGAATCAAGCGGTTCTTGCACATGAGCGCGCTTGGCACACGTGCGCATGCAGAATCGATGTATCACGAGACAAAGTACCGCGGAGAGCTTGCGGTCAAGGCATCGCGCCTTGACTGGACGATCTTCCGCCCAAGCCTCATCTTTGGCCCCGGGGATAAATCGATCAATCTCTTTGCGAGGATTATACACACCTCCCCAATGTTCCCGATGTTTGGTAGGCAGGACGCAAAGGTCAGGCCCGTCTTTGTCGAGGACGTCGCGCGGGCGTTCGCGACGGCGCTCACAAGAAGGGACTCGATAGGAAAGACGTATGAACTGTGCGGCCCGAAGGAGTATACATATCGTGAGTTGTTTGGGACAATCGCGGGGCTTGTCGGACGAAGGGTTGCCTTCGTGCCCGTGCCCCACATTATCGGATGGTTTATATCGGGCTTTCTTGGCTGGATACCCTTGTTTCCAATCACAAAGGATCAGTTCATCATGATCAATGAGAATAATACATGCACTGCGACGGCAACGAAGAAGGCGGCAAAGGAGCTTGGCCTGGAGCTATCCTCGCTCGAAGAAGAATTCCCGGCGTATTCACCATACGCCAAGAAACCCGAAGAGCGAACCTTTTCATAGCTAGTCCGGACCGATTTGCGTTCCAACAAACCTCTTTCCGGAGAGCATCTTATCAAGATTCGTGATGTCAGAGCCTTTTGCGATGATGACACGAAGCCTAAGACGCTTGGCAAGCTTTGATGCCCGCGGGTCGAACGGGAAATTGCCGCCGGGAACCCATTTGGTGCCAACGATGCGTTGAAACTCCCCCCATGTGCACCGCCCAATCTTTTGCGCGTCTTTGTGTTTCCGTGGGTCTTTTGTGTATGCATGCGTGATGTTGCTTAGGTTGATGATAGTGTCTGCCTTGAACGCGTTGGCGAGCAGGACGGCATCGTGGTCGGAGGAGCAGCCGGGTTTAAATCCTGCACCAACAAGGATACGCCTGTTTGTTCGAACGCGCCTTGCAGGATCTCCAGCAACAATGGGGTGTGCAGCCTTCCCGAATACCGCACGCACAAGTTCTGCATTGAGGCGTGTTGCCTTGATGCCGATCCAGTCCAGGTCTTCATGGCTGGTAACGCCAAGTCTCTTGGCGGCATCTTGATAGTGACGGCACGTCATGCCTCCCCCACAGACAATGATGAAGCGCGTATCCTTTTTTTTCCGGACAAGATTACTAAATCTCTTCAGAAATGCGATGTCGACATCATCTGGAGCGATAAGAGATCCACCAAGAGAGAGGACGACAGTCTTTGGAGGGGCCATGCTTTCCTATAAGAGAACTCATCGTATTTAACACTTCCCCTCCCCCTAATCATCGCAATCATTTCTTCAAGAGAATCTCTACAACCGCCGCGTACGCTGGCCTCGTGACGAACACGCCAAAGCTCACGCCGACGATCGTGACGAACGCGAACCCCTTGAGAAGGCCAGCGCCCGCGAAGAGAAGCGGGACCATCGCGACGACCGTCGCAAAGTACGCGCTAAAGATGATGAAGAACGCGCGCTTGAAGCGCTCGCGCCAATTGCTTGCAGCGCGCTCGCCGCGCATGATCTCATCGACGATGACGATCTGGTCATCGACTCCCGTCCCTGCCGCGATGATGATTCCCGCGATCGCGGCAAGGTCAAGGTTCCATCCGATGAGCGCGGCAAGGCCGAGCATCAGCAGGATCTCGCTTGCCATCGTGATCGTGATCGGGAGGGAGACCGCAATTTTCCGGTAGCGCACAAACACCATAGCAGCTACGGTGAGGATCGCAAGCACACCGATGAGGATCGCGTTGTGCAGGAACTCTCGCCCAAGAAGCGGGCTGATCGTGTCCGTCTTGACAATCTCAAGATTGACGGGAAGGCTTCCGGTGATGAGGATCGTCTGCAGGCGCTTCATGTTCGTGAGCGCATCGATCGTCGCCGCATCCCGTGTCGGTCCGCTTCCTGATCCGGATATCGCGATCTCCGTGACGGCACGGCCGCGCAGGTCCGCTCCGATGTTGAGCGAGTCCACAAGCTCGTTATCAAGGTAGAGGTCGAGCTGCTCTTCAAGATACTGGTCATTGTCTTGCGTGACGACGGGGATGTCTGCCGTGCGGTCCGCCTGTCGCTGCGCGGCTTCGGGAGCAAGGCTAATCGAGAATCGGAAGCGGCAAAGCACGCCGTCAGCGACCTGCTGGCAGCCGGCGAACGGGTCGATTCCGGAACAGTCCGCGCTGCGGCAGACATAGGTGATATCACTCCCGCCGCGGAAGAGAGTGTCGTTTCCGATGCGTGCCTCGAACTTGCCCTGCCGGGCGAGCAGATCGCGTACCTCCTCCTCGTTCGCGCCGGCAATCTCGACGAGGATGTACTGGCGGCCGGAAAGGTCCTTGGTCTTGCGTACGACGACGTCGCTTAAGCCAAAGACATTGAGGCGCTCATTCATATTTGCAAGCAAGAGCTCCATATCCTCATCGGAGATGTCAGTCTCCGGCTTGAGCACGACGCGCGTTCCCCCTTGCAGGTCAAGGCCCTGCCGGATATTACTCGTGGGAGCGGGATAGACAGAAAGGCCAAGAGGCGCAACACCGGTGATGATCGTCCGCGTCTTGTTGCGCGTCGCAGTCGTCGGCACGGTCTTGTTGACTGTCATGACGGTGCCATCGACTTCTTCTTCGACTTCGATTGTCTCGTTGATCGTGACGGTCTCCGTCTCATTGAGTGTGATCTCCTCGGTGAGCGCCTCCGCCCGCAGGCGGTAGAATCCCTTTGTCGTCTTGATCGTGACTGTCTGGTTGATGTCAAGCCCCTGCTCGATCCTTGCATAATCCTCAACACTGCGGACAGGCATGTTGTCGATGCTGAGGATGACCTCGCGCGACATGGGTGAACTCGTCGGAGAAGGACTCTGGATGCCTGCCTTAAGAGCAGCGCTGTCCTTGTGTACACCGCGGATCGCGATGCCTTCGGTCCCGGGGGATGGATGGATTGCGAGCACCGCGAGCACGAGCGCAACGATGAGGATGATGACGCGCAGGTTCGTGAAGACTTTCTTTACCCTTCTCATGCCGGACCGCTCCATTTTCCTTTCTTCTCAAGGTACCATCGCAGGATGCCCGTGTTGATGAACCATGTCGTGAGAAGGTCAGCGACAAGGCCGAAGAGGAGGATAAGCATGATCTGCTTGAGCACTTCGGACTGGCTGAAGATAAGACCAACGAGCACTGCAGCGATCGTCGTGCCCGTCATGAGCACGCCCGTCTTCATCGCAGAATAGAGCGCGTCCATCGCGCTTTCGTCTTTCCGGCGCAGCACGCGCGTCGTGAGCAGGATGTCTGTATCGACCGAATAGCCGATGAGCATGAGAAACGCAGCGATGCCAGCCGTACTGACCTTAACGCCAAAGAGGTTCGTGAGCGCAAGCGCGATGATAATGTCGGAGGCAGCAGCCGCGATGATCATCACCGATGGAGCAAGCGTCCGGAACGTAATGAGCACGACGATTCCCATCAGCAGGAACGCGATGAAGACAGCGATAAGCGCCTCGGCAAAGAAGCTCTCCCCAAGCGCTGACCCGATGATCTCGACGCTAAGCGTCTGGCGGTCGACGTCAAGCAGCCCGGCGACCTCGTCCATGAATGCGTCCATATCCCGCTCGTCAGTGATGTCCGCGTCGAAGACAAGGCCGTTTTGCACGCCTGCCTGGGAGAGCGCCCGCACGCTCAGGTCATATGCGCCAAACCTTTCCCTAAGGCCGCGCTCGACCTGTGCCGCATCATTGGTGATGTCAGGAACCGTGACCGTGATGCCCCCCTTGAGAGAGACCCCTTTTGTCAGAAAGTCCCCCGTCATCGCGACCTGGGCGATGATTTGGATGATCGCAAGGCCAACGATCGCGAGCGCGACAAAAAAGAGAGTCATGTATTTGCTTTCGTAGAAATGTTTAAGCCTGGCGATCGTCCCCATCGGCGCGAGCGTCGCCGGTTTTTGCTCCGCCTCTGGCTGGATCTGGTGGACTTGGTGTGCAATGTCGCGCAGTCGCGCGGCCTCCCGCCGCTCCTTCTTCTTTGACATCAGGCGTATGAGATGATGGCACCTTTAAAAATGTTTTCCTGCACTCATAAAAGAAAACAGGGGGCAGAAACGGCAGGATGAGTCAAGCTTTTGTGTCCATACGCTGTGCATGCAAAAGCGCGGCGGCGACAAGGCCAAAGAAGAGGGGGGCTGGCTTTACAAGCGTACTCTTAAGTTCGGGGTGCGCCTGCGTGCCCACAAAATAGGGATGGCTTGGCAGTTCGATGAATTCGGCAAGACGCCGGTCCGGGCTCATCCCCGAAAAGACAAGCCCGTTCTCGATGAGGATATCGTGGTAGTCTGGATTAACCTCGAAGCGGTGCCGATGCCGCTCAACAACCTGCGTTGCCTCCCCATAAATCCGGCTGACGAGCGAACCTGGTTCGATGAGCGCGGGGTACACCCCAAGACGCATCGTGCCCCCCTTGCGCGTGACATTGCGCTGTTCAGGAAGGATGCAGATGACGGGATTTGGCGTGCACGGGTCGACCTCGGTCGTGTGCGCGTCCGCGATACCGCAGACGTTGCGGGCGAACTCGACGACGGCAAGTTGAAGGCCATAGCAGATGCCAAGAAAGGGTATGCCCTCTTTCCGGCACTGCTGTATCGCACGGATCTTTCCTTCGATGCCGCGCGTGCCAAATCCGCCAGGCACGATGACACCGTGCACGCCGGCAAGCTGCGATGCGACAGCGGAATCATCGGTCGTATCGACCCAACGGATATCGATGTTGCAGTCGTGGTGCGCGCTTGCGTGCAAAAGCGCCTCGATGATGCTTGCATACGAATCTTCAAGGCTTGTGTATTTTCCGCATATCGCTATGGTAATGTTCTCCGATCCTTTGTTGATTGCATTGACATACCGTTGCCAGCGATCATGGTCTGGTGTCACGATGCGGCCAAACTTCTTCTGGAGCAATGCAAGAAATCCCTGCGCTTCAAGGATGATCGGCACTTTGTAGATGGTATCAACATCGACACTCGTGAGCACGGCGTCGGAAGAGACATCGCAGAATCCGGCGATCTTATTCTTAATCGACGGCGCAAGAGGCTCGTTGCATCTTCCTATGATAATGTCGGGCGCGATGCCGCGCTGGCGCAAGAGATTCACGCTCTGCTGCGTCGGCTTGGATTTCTGCTCATTGACCCCGATGGGGATTGGCACGTAGGTCAGGTGGACATAGAGGACATCGCTTGGGCCGACGCGCTCGCGGATGCGGCGCGCAGCCTCGATATAAAGCTCGTTCTCGACATCCCCGACGGTTCCGCCGATCTCGATGAGGATGATGTCTGCTTTTTCTTCATCTGCAATCTCAAACCACCAGTCAAGAACGATATCCGGGACGTGCGGGATGAACTGGACGGTGCGGCCAAGATAATCCCCGCGCCGCTCCTTCTCGCGGATGCGCTCGAAGACCTTGCCCATCGTGAGGTTCCAGGAGAACTTGCAGGTGATGTCCATGAACCGCTCGTAATGACCAAAATCCATGTCGACCTCTCCGCCGTCATCAAGGACGAACACCTCGCCATGCTCGATTGGGTTCATCGTGCCGGGATCGACATTCAGAT
>CAZRZZ010000060.1:0-7854 GCA_964604755.1 uncultured Methanosarcinales archaeon
CTTGTTCTCCTGTGCCGCTGCCGCCTCAAGCTTGTCAATGAGCACAAGCAGCGTCACTTCCTCGTACACGCGCACCATCTGGACATGAAGGCCTGATTCTTTGTCGGCAAACGAAACAGGAAGCGAGCTGTAAATCTGGTGTGCCTGAAGGTATGCGGACTTGACCTGACTAAACTCGCCGGCATCGATGTGGCCTTGGATGCGTGCAAGGATCTGCAGGATGATCTGGTGCTTGCCCTGCACACCCCTGTCCGCACGCTGCTTTGGAAGCGCGGCGACATGGGGCAGGAGCGCCTTGTATGCCGCAAAGAGGCGTTTCTGGTAGGGTATGAGCTCCGAATACCCGCGGGGAATCGAGTTGTAGAGCTGCACTGCCTCAAGGTACATCTGCTGCGCAAGATCGTGCTCTTTTTTCTTGCACGCCTTCTCGCATGCCTTGAGAAGCCCACCAATCTTTTGGAGCTTGCCTTCCATCTCCACAAGCGCCCTCGTGTTGAGCTGCATGGAGAGTGCATGGTGCAGGTCGACGATGTCAGCCTCAAGATCGGCCTTGATTGCGATGAACCCGTCGGGGAGTTGCGCGTAGTGCCCGGTGATCTCCTCGTATGCCGTGCGCGCCTCGTCAAAGCGCTTCTCCACGACGAGGCGGTTGCAGTCATCTATCTTGCGCTTGATGAACTGCGCCTCGGCCTCGACCTTGTTTTCGGATTTTTTCTTATCGCTTAAGATGAGCGTCTGATACATGTCGAGGATCTTGTTTTGCAGCTCCGTCTTCTCCCTGAGAAACCCTTCAGGAAGCTCGCGATAGAGCGCATTGATCTTGTCGAATGTCTGATGCGCAGAATCAAAGTTGCCCTGGTTGATCGCGTCAGCTGTCTGTTGCATAAGATCGACAATTTTTTTTGACCTCGTGTCGAATTCGGCACTGAGAAGCTTCTTCTTGCTGAGGATGATCGTCTTGTAGAGCTCAAGCAGGCGGTCCTGCAGGGTGATGCGCTTCTCGATAAAACCTTCGGGAAGCGCGAGGTAGTCATGCTTGATTTGGTGGTAGATCGCGTCGACCTTGTCAAAATCATCGTGTGTAGCGATCCCTTTTTTGGCAAGGCTCTCTGCCGAATCAAGAAGGCCGGATATCCGATCGTATTTTTCGTCGAACGCGGAGCGGATTGTCTTGTCCGAGTCCATGATGAAATATTCATTGAGCCTGGCGATGCTGTCCTTGAGCCTGCGCTCTTTCTCAAGATACTCCTTTGACAGGCCCTCGCGTTTGCGCTTGATCTCAAAGAAGATCGTGCGCGCCCCCTCCACGTCCCCCTCCTGGATGAGTGTCGTTGCGCGTTGTACCAGCGCTTCGATATCTGCACGGGCTTTTTGCTCTGCGGCTGCCTCCGCGGCGGCCCCCTCTTCCGTGACAGCTTTTGCCCCGGCTTCTGGTGCTGCAGGAGCCTTTGGCTTGGCCGCACGCACAGTCGTGGAAAGCTCAAGGGGCGCCTCTTCCACCCCTGACACTTCCTCCTTCGCAGCGGTGATGCGCCTGCCTTTTTCCGGCTCGCCTTTCTTTCGTATCCCTTTCTTCTCCGGGGGAGGCCCGAAGTTCAAATAGGGCGTCGTGAACTTATACGTGATGTGCAGGATCTGCTCTTCTTCAAGAAGGGTTGCAAGCGATTCGGCGGTCTTCAGCGGCAAGTTGAGGTCCTTTGATGCCTGTTCAAGCGAAACGACCCGCTTTTCCTCAAGGTATTCGACAAGTCTGTCGACATCCGTGAGAACCAGCCTGCCCTCTGCCATAGAAAGAGAATCTGGCAACCAGAGTATTTAAAAGTTTTGTATATCCTGTTGATGACAAACTACCTTGCGAACCGTCGCTCGCCTAAGGCTACACAAAAACTATAAAAACCGTCGTACCGCACGCTTTAGTATGGGGATGTTCAAGGACATGCTTGGAGCGCAGGAGAGCCTGTTTTTGGATCACGTCCCGCTCGACTTCGATTTTGTCCCAAAGCTTGTCCCTTACCGCGAGGCGCAGCAGCGCCAGATCGCGACATGCATCAAGCCGCTCTTCTCCGACCGCAATGGACGCAACCTGTTCATCCACGGCCCGCCAGGCGTCGGAAAGACCGTCGCGTGCCGGCACCTCCTGCGTGAGCTTGAAGACGAGACGGACGCAGTCATTCCTATCTACATCAATTGCTGGCAGAAGAACTCAAGCTATAAAGTCGCATTAGACCTGTGCTCGACGCTTGGCTATCGCTTCACGCACAACAAGAAAACCGACGAACTCTTTCGTGTCGCAGCGGAGATCCTCAACAAGAAGGCAGCCGTCATCGTGCTCGACGAGGTCGACAAGCTCGAAGAAACGGACTTTATCTACACGCTCCTTGAGGACGTCTACAAGAAGACGGTGATCCTCATCGCAAACTACAAAGAATGGATCATCGGCCTTGATGCACGCATCAAGAGCCGCCTGACCGCCGAGATGCTCGAGTTTGGCGCGTACAACCGTGACGAGACCGCAGGGATCCTGCGTGAGCGCGCAACGTTCGCGTTTGTCGCCGGCGCGTGGGACGAGGACGCGCTTTTCCACGCTGTCGACTGCGCATGGCGCCTTCACGACATCCGTGCCGGCTTGTACCTGCTCAAGGAGGCGGGCAATGCCGCAGAGGATGCTGCGTCGAAGAAGATCACCAAGGAACACGTCGACATCGCGATCAGGAAATTTGAGGAGTTCTCGATCAAGAAGAAGGATTCGCTTGCCGATGAGACCCGATTCGTCCTGGAACTCATCAAGAAGAACTCGGGCTTGCGCATCGGTGACCTGTTTAAAATATACCAGACAGAAGGCGGCCAGTCCGTGTACAAGACATTCTCCCGCCATGTGGCAAAGCTCGCCGACAGCCGCTTCGTGTCGCTCAAGAAAATCGCCGGCGGCCCTGAGGGGAACACGACGATCGTCACGCACACCGGACAGGGCATGACGACGCTTGAGGATTTCTCCTCAAGCGTAAACAAGCGCACCCCCTGATGGTCAATAGCGTATCCGAAAGCCATCCATCTTTTCTCTTGCCGTGCTATACTCTGCCTTGACGTCATCGACGCGCGCAGCATCCGGACCACAGTGACACGCTTGCACAAGCGCATGCAATGCGTGCGGGTCACCCTGTGCGACGACCTCGACGATGCCGTCCGGAGCATTGCGCACCCATCCTGATAGACCAAGTTCCTCTGCTTTCTCTTTGACGAACGCGCGGAAGAACACGCCATGCACGCGGCCGGATATGATAAGATGAAGCTGTTTCATGATGGCCCGGAGCGTCTTGCGCCCTTATATGCATTGCCCCTGCCGTCACACGCACGACGTAAGCCAAACATTTATATTCCTCCATGACGAGAAGCGCCTCATCCAACCAGGGAGGTGAATTGTATGTGCTTTGCAAAATGGCTCAACCCATATAAGAGTTATGCATGGCTTCCGATCCGCTTCGTTCTTGCCGTAGTGTTCATCTACCATGGATACGGCAAGCTCTTTGGCGCACCAGGCCTTGGCGGCTTTGCGGAGATGCTCGCGGGACTTGGAGTTCCAGCCGCAGGCGTCATGTCCGTTGCTGTAGCGCTCGTCGAGTTTGGAGGAGGCATCCTCATGCTGCTTGGATTATTCAGCCGGTACGTCGCAGTGCTTCAGACATGCATCATGCTTGTTGCGATTAAGACAGTCCACTGGCAGAACGGCTTCAATTTTATGAATATGGGCTGGGAGTTCAACTTCGTGATCATCGGCTGCCTTGTCGCGATCCTGCTTGGCGGCCCCGGCATGTGGAATCTCGAGAAGAAGCTGTTTGGAAAAGAAATCTAAGCAATTGATTTTATCTCTTTTTTCTTTTCAGATCTTTTCCTATTCTATGCACCAAATCGTCTGAGCGTCGCGTCAAGAGAGGGTGATCCGTTGTTGATCCAGGATTCTGTCGCGATGGGCAAGAACCTTTTTCCATACGCTCGATAGCGCTGTAATTGCTCTTGCGTGCCGATAACAACCGATGATGCGTGCTGCAGGAGTTGATGGATGAATGATTCTTCTGTCATCGGCAATCGATAGTATGGGGTCCTATCGCGCCGCCGATTGCATCGCAGAGGGCGAAGTTCCAGTCCTTCTCGAAGCCGGAGAGGTACGACACCCAGGGGGTCACATCCACAACAGCCTGGCCAAGACCGTTTTGGATATGCGTCACCCGCGCAAGCCCATATCTTTGTGCGATGGCATCGATATCCGAATCGATATGGACCCTGGCCTGCGCCACGTCAAGCCCTATGTTGCCTGCTGCACTGATCAACTGCACCGCATGTTCTGCGAAGCTGGTCATCATGGAAAAATCGGCAAGATAATGGTCAAGCCCCGTTCTCCAGCGAACGGTGAGGTTCATCTCATCACCGTCACGGGCGTGCCTGGCGATGTGTTCGCAAAGCGTCCAGCCAAACTGTCCCATGTCCTCCATATCAACAACGATTCGTGAGCCCCCACGATAAAATCCGATATCAGCCGACCGAACACATGCGTAGAAACTCTTGTGCATCTCGAAGTCGTCTTTGCTTTCCTCATCCAAAAGATTATCATCGTCGCTCATGGAAATGACGATACCACCATGCCATATAAATCTTTCTTGTCTTCTGCTCACGCGTCTTCTCTGTGCAGAATCCGAGCATTGCCGCCATCAACCCGTACCACTCGACACGAGACAGGCATGGCCGTGAAGTATAAAAGCAATCCATCTTCTATGAGTGATACCCTCACACAGGAGGTGATACACAATGCACCACAACGACATGGCTCCAAAAACTATCGAAAACATCTTTTTTGCACACATCAAGCGACAAACGCTTGCGGTCTGCCAGCAAGCCGCCGCATAGACAAGGTGATTTCGCTCGACAAAGAATACCTGGAATGGATTGAAGAGGAAGAAGGCGAGACATACGGCGAAAACGACATCCATGCTCCAACCAACCCTCTTTTTCTCTAAAAACGCTGCCATATCCTTCAACCCTGCCCCCGCAAGGGGGTCTTTTTCTTTGCTCCCCCGTGCCCCATGGAACGCCCGGCATCTTTATATACCGGATTGAGCACACGTGCGCCGATGAGAATCATCACGAAGGACGAGTTTTTCCTGCACATCGACGAGTTTGAAAAGAAAGTCAAAGAGGGCGCGGTATTTGTCTACCCGACGGACACGATCTACGGCATCGGCTGCGATGCGACAAACAACGAGAGTGTCGAGCGCATCCGGGAACTCAAGGACCGAAGCAGCGCACCATTCTCCATCATTGCCCCCTCCCTCGAATGGATTAGGGAGAACTGCAGAATCCCGCCCGATGCAAACGAATGGCTCAAGAAACTGCCCGGGCCATACACGCTCATCCTTGCGCTCAAAAAGCTGCACTGCGTCGCGCCATCCGTGACAAAGGACGGGAAAACCCTTGGGGTACGCATGCCAAAGCATTGGATCCGCGCAATGGTCCGCAAGCTTAACATCCCCCTCGTGACGACAAGCGTTAATAAAACTGGAAAATCGTTTATGCGCAGCATCGATGACATGGATAACGACATCAAGGCGCGCGTACATTTCATCATCGATGAGGGCCCGCTTGAGCACAACCCTTCAAACATCATCGATTTGACGGGAACGACCGTGACCGTCACGGACCGATCAAGATAATGCGCCATAAAAACGGCGAAAAATCGTCCGTGTTCTTAACGCAATCTTTAAATATCCTAAGATGCGTTGTTCTCCCCATGTATAGCAAAAAAAAGGACTCCGCGAAGACAAAAAAAATGGCGAAGAAAAAAGAGGAAAGCCAGGACGCGGAACAAAAGACAAGGGAGGAAGACCTCAAAGAGGTCGAAGAGAGCCTCTTCTCGGATGTTGAGCTTCCAAAGAAAAGAAAAGAAGCTGCTGAGGAAGGGGAGGTTGGTCTTATCGAGAAAGAGCGGCCAAAAAAACAGGAGAAGAAATCCTTCTCCATCTCGGAGAGTGCTGCCCAGCCGGAAACGCGCCAGATCGTCATCCGGTTCAACCCGCGCATCATGGAGCGTGCGGCATACATCGGCGCGATTGCCATCTTGCTCATCATTGTCATCTATTTCGCGACGACATCGGGCTCTGCGCCAGCCGATAAAGAGATGATCGGCCAGGCGACAGACCATCTCCTCGACGAGGAGGAGCCGGCCGCAAGCCCAGCAAGAACCCCCACTCAGGAGGAGCAGCCGGCTATTCCAGAGCCAGAAGAGACTCAAACCGAAGAGAGCGAACTAGCCGAAGGCGGGCGGGACCGGCCCGATGAGGAGCTTACCGCCGAAGAGATAGAAAATGAGGTTCCGCTCACCGGCGATGTGACAATAACGATCACCGACGTGGAGACGCAGACGACTTCCTACGGAGGAAAAGTCAAGAGCGTTTCCTTCATAGTTGATAATGGAGATGAACCATTCATACCAAAGGTCAAGATCTATGTCTATGATGAAGAGACGAAGACCGTGCGCCTGCAGGCGCCAACAATCAAGATCTTTGACGAGCTTGGCTCCGGAAAGCGCCTGATTGCCGATGTCAAGCTCTCCGGCGCATTGTTCTCCGAAGATCAGGTCGGCACGGAGAAGACTGTGCTCATCAAGCTCTTTGATGAGGGTGAAAAGGCCGGCTTCGCAAACGATCGCCTCCTTGGGAAAGCGGAAACGACGGCGCGCATCGGATAGGATTTCCTCCTTCTGCATTGCCGTGCATAAAGTTTAAATAATTCTCTGCATATCTTAAAGAAGAGGTGATGGGATGAGGATCACAATCGATACCAAAGAAGATTCTGTGCACGAAATTCAGCATATCATAAGTCTGCTCCAACAGATCCTGGTCAGAAACCACCACGCTCCTCAACCGCTCCATGGAGGATTGCAACAGGAGTATACACCGCCGTTCCAGTCATCCTACGCATCACCACACACCCCTTCATCCCCAGCGCCGCCTGCACCAAACCTGATGTCCATGTTTGATGCACCCCGCGAGGCACCATCCGCACAATCTTCGATGCCGGCGTCGTCCTCATTTGATTCGGCACCAAAACAACCGCTCTACTCAAGCTCATCAATAACTGGCCTCCCGAGCATGTCAAGCGTCTCATCGATGCGATCCTCCCAAGAGCGCCCGCAAAGCCAGCAACAACCATCGCAGACCCCAAGCATCTTTGACGTTTTTGGAAGCTCAACAGACACGTCAACAAAGAGCACGACAAGCCGGGAGACTGCAAACGACCTTCTTAACTATGACCGGGAGCACGACGACGACTCCGACGATTCGAGCTATACATTCACGACGTATTAGGCGAAGGTAAATAATTTACCGCGTCTGCCCCACGCTAACTCACAGGAACAAGCGCTGATAGTTGAGCCACAAGCTCTTTTCCGTTTCCTCTCTTGTGAAGCCCTTAATCTTTGCGATCGCCTCGATGACGAGCTTCACGTTCGCCGGCTCATTTCGCTCGTCGCGCTTTGGCCCTAAAAATGGCGCATCGGTTTCGGTGAGAAGTTGGTTAATATTGACTTCTTTTGCGATCATCTGGAAGTGCGAGCTGCGCTTGATGTTTGGCGGGATGGAGAGATGAAAGCCAAGATCTGCGGCGCGCCGGACGAGACTCCTGGAGCCGCCAAACGCATGCAAGAGCACGCGCGTTGCGCCCATCTCCTCGAGAACATCAAGCGACTCCTTCTCCGCGGCACGCGTGTGCACAATGATCGGCTTTTTGATCCTCTCTGCGAGCTCGATGTGTTTTCTGAAGATCTCAATCTGTTCGGCAAGATGTCCTTTGATCCAGTGCAGGTCA
>CAZRZZ010000061.1:0-7823 GCA_964604755.1 uncultured Methanosarcinales archaeon
TCAAGCGCTCGATCGCGTCAGGAACATATGATCCAGGCAATCCGAGGATCACCCTTACGCCAAAAGACTTCCGTTATCGCGCCTCGAGCAATATCATTGAAAAGCACAATCTTGGGGTTTTCTTGTACCTGCTTGACGCGTCGGGATCGATGGATGATGTTATCGATGATGCAAAGCGCCTGGTCGACCTTACCGATTTGTGGCTTGAGCGATGTTACACTGGAATCGTCCGACGCTATGTGCACTACGCACATGATGCGTATGAAGTCAAACAGGAGGACTTCTTTTCCGTAAGCGCGACCGGAGGCACGGATATGGCTTCCGGCCTCGAGTTCATCATCAGCATCGCGAAGGAGTATGAAGGACAGAGCGTTGACATCTATCTGCAGCACATCACCGATGGTGACTATGCGTCAGAATCCCGGCATGGGCTCGATGGAGAGAAACGCATCCTTCGCGCGCTCAAGGACTACCTGATTCCATGGTGCTCCGGGATATATGTCGCGGAGATGCCAACCTTCCCGACGGAAAAATATTCGGAGTTCCTCTTCAAACGCTTCGGTCCGGGCGGCTGGGCGGATGGGAAGTTGCGCGTCGCGCCGTTTGGTGATATTGAGGGGATTGCAGACGCTATGCAGATCTTCTTTCAGCCGCTCACATAGGCAGACATCTTTATATAAGAGAAGTCCCCTTCTGTGGTCCATGAAAAAGAGGTGCTTGCATGCCATCTTCCTGGTATTGATACCCACCCTTTTCTGCACGACCGTTTTCGCGCAGGATGCGCGCGACCTTTGGATTTATCAGGCAAAGGAGCTTGAGCTTGACGTGCAGACAGAGATGTCTTTGCAGACGATAAAGTCCCGCTCCGATGCGGTCCTTGAGCGCGTCGAAGCGCAGGTGAGTTTCTATCCAAAGCCGCTTCCACACCAGCGCATCATCGAGACGGAGTACTCTGTTGAGCCAGTCGAGGAAAACGGCACGCTCACGTTCGTGTGGGATTATCCATATGAAAAAACAATCCCATTGAGCCTGCGCACGCTCGTTCGCGTCAAGAACAACCCGATTCGCGTCAAGGGAAAGGTTCTGTTTCCGCTGCGTAACATGCCAGATGATGTGCAGGAATACACGAATCCCGCAGAAATCATCGACCAGAACGATGATATCGTGCGCCTTGCAAGCGAGCTTGCTGCAGGCGAGGATGACCTTTCCGTCATCGTCGACAAGATCGCCGCGTGGACGACGCAGAACATCAAATATAATCTCTCGACGGTCAATGCGGAGGCGTCGCTCAAGGCAAGCTGGGTTCTTGCGCACCGGGAAGGCGTCTGCGACGAGCTCACCAGCCTCTTCATCGCGCTTCTGCGCTCGCTTCGCATCCCCGCGCGCTTTGTCGCCGGAATCTCCTACACGAACTCGCCGCAGTTCGATTTCCAATGGGGGCCGCACGGCTGGGCGGAGGTCTATTTCCCCGGCTATGGCTGGATTCCTTATGACGTCACGTATGGCCAGTACGGCTTTGTGGACCCGACGCACGTGATCGCGCACACATCCACAGATGCGGAGAAGATCTTGACGAAGTTCTCATGGCGGGGAAGGTACATGACGATCAAGAGCCGTGACTTTCGCACGAATGTGCGCATCACCGACCGCTCGGGAACAGTCGAGCCGGTCGTGAAGATCGACATCGACCTTATGAAAAGGTACGTCGGATTCGGATCGCATAATCTTGTCGAGGCGACGGTCACAAACCTTAAGAACTATTACCAGAGCTTTGACGTGTACCTTGCGAACACGCAGGGACTTCTGCGCATCACCGAGAATAAGCAGCATATCCTCCTGCGTCCCGGGGAGGCAAAGAAAGTCTATTGGATCGTCAAGACGATGCCGCTCGAGAAAGGATACCAATACACGTTTCCTGTCCTCGTCTATAGCGTTGGGGATATCCGCGCACAGACGAATTTCTCCGCATTGGAAGGAGGGGCTAGTATTGGACGCGAGCACATCGAGGAGACGCTTGCGCGCCTCGATGATCATGGGCGCAGGGAGTTCACAAAGGAGGTCATGTTTTCCTGCAAGGCCGCAAAGCCGTTCTTTTACGTCGATGAGTCCGGCTCGGTCACGTGCACGCTTCAAAACAATGGCAATGTGATCCTTGAGCATATGCGCTTATGCGTCCAAAATGAATGCAAAACAGGTGCGGTCGGCATCACGCAGTCGATGGCGCTCATGCACGCCGTCGACCTTGGCACGGGGATCACCGAGATCGTTGCGACTGCTGACGGCGATGGAGTTTTGGAGAGAACGCTTCTTGACCTTAACGTGCTCGACCTTCCTTCTGCCGAATTTGTGGACATCAACGCGCCAGCGTCGGTAACATTTGATGATGAGTTCTCCGTACGGTTCTCGATGCGGCGCGTCAGCGTGTCCGTGCCGCAGGACTTGCAGGTCTCGTTCTTCCTCAATGGCCTTCCGACACAGTTCCATGTCGAGAAGCTTGAAGGAAAGCATGATTTTGACGTGTCTGCGCGCGGCGATAACCTGGAGGAGGGAGCGAACACGCTGCGCCTTGAAGCGGCCTGGCAGGATCGGCGCGGACAGGAATACCGCGCACAAGAAGAGGTCGCCATCCTGCTTGAGAACCTCACGATCGGGCAGAAGGCCTATGCGCTGCTCACGAAGATATCGAATTATCTCTCTAAGCTCATAAATGGGTCGCCGCAAGATTTATAAAATTCTTTGCGCAAGTACTTCTCATGCTCGACATCAACCTGATCCGTGAACAGCCGGACATTGTTCGCAAGAACCTTGAAAAGCGCGCAGACGTCCAGAAGCGCGGCTGGGTGGACAAGATCCTTGACCTCGACCTGGAATGGAAGAACCTCAAGGTCCAGGTCGATGAGCTCCGGGCGCACCGCAATGTGCTCTCCAGGAAGATCAATGAGACAAAGAAGAACAAGGAGAATGCGGCGAACCTCATCAGGCAGGCAAAGGAATTGCCAGAAATGATCGCTGACAAGGAAAGGCGCATGCAGGAAATAAAAGGGGATGTCGACTCGATGCTCATGCGCTTGCCAAATATCCTCCATGAGAGCGTTCCCGTCGGGGACGGCGAAGGGGGAAACGTCGTCGAAAAAGAGGCCGGAAAAAAACCGAAATTCCCGTTTGTGCCAAAAAGCCATGTGGACCTGCTCGAGGGGCTTGGTGGCGCGGACATCGGGCGCGCAGCAAAGATATCGGGTGCGCGCTTCTGGTTCCTCAGGGGAAAGCTCGCCGAGCTCGACCTTGCCCTCCAAAAGTATGCAGTAGACTTCATGGTGCAGAAAGGATACACCCTTTCCCACCCCCCGTACATGATGAACCGTGCGGCATACGAGGGGGTCACGGATCTTGGAGACTTCGAGACTGTCATGTACAAGATCGAGAATGAGGATCTTTATCTCATCGCGACATCGGAGCACCCGCTTACTGCACAGTTCCAGAATGAGATTCTTTCTCCTGAGGAACTTCCAATCAGGATCGTCGGCATCTCCGCGTGCTTCCGAAAAGAGGCCGGATCGCATGGCAAGGACACGAAAGGGATCTTTCGCGGCCATCAGTTCCACAAGGTCGAGCAGGTGGTCATCTGCCATCCCGGCCAGAGCTGGGATCTGCATGAGGAGATGATCAAAAACGCCGAAGAATTCTGGATCTCGCTTGGCATCCCCTTTCGGCGCATGAACATCTGCACTGGCGACATCGGATCAATCGCGGCAAAAAAGTACGACCTTGAGGCGTGGATGCCTGCTCAAAAAGCGTATCGTGAAGTCGTGTCGTGCTCGAACTGCACGGACTACCAGGCGCGGCGCCTTCGGATACGGATGCGCGTCGGAGAGATGGAAAAGATCGTGCCGCACACGCTCAACAGTACGTGCGTTGCGACAAGCCGCGCGCTTGTCGCGATCCTTGAGAACTACCAGAACAAGGACGGGTCCGTTTCAGTCCCAAAAGTTCTGCAGCCCTACATGAATGGGCTAAAGAAGATCGAAACGGCAACGCCTCCAAAACCGTCCAAATAAGGCAATCTTTAAATATCCTTTTCCGGCCACTCCGGGCTTGCAGCCCTGTCGTCTAGTGGCCAAGGATAGCGGACTTTGGATCCGTTGACCCCGGTTCAAATCCGGGCGGGGCTATTATCTCTTCCATGACATTGCAGGGTGCAAAGCACGGATTTGACCGTCTGCTAAAAATAGAGGAACATTTTGATATGGAAATAACAGAAGAAAACTGGAAAGAACACCGGGAACTAGAAGCAAAACGTCTTTTTCCCCTGGAGTCTCTTGTTCAATACACTCACGGCTTCATGAGATTTGATCAAAACAACTTCGGCCAGGTAATGAGAATCACAAAAACAGGGACAGTTTATGTAGCACAAGTGGCATTAAAAGAAGTGCGGAGAAATCCTGTAAAAGATCCAGCCGCTTATCAGTTAGGGGGATGGATAGACTACAATCCAAAGAAATTTAAATTGTTGGATGGTGATCCGTTAAAATTTCTAGCGAGGCTATATGCAAGCAAAACATGGGACAAAAACAAAAAGAATGGCTCCCGTGATTATTTCATAAAGTGGAATGGTGCATCGGATACGGGGAACTATCTCCTTCGTCCCTTAGAGATTGGCGATAACGGCCTTGTAAGAGCAACTCATGATGGATGTTCTTGATAGAGCGATCCAGCGATGTCACGCCTCCGATTGTCGTCCGGGTGGGATCATACCCCTTTTGCCGCATGAATGTCGGCACTCACCAGCCATGACGAGTCTGGCTCGATAAGCATCGACGAGGCGCGAAAGAGACTGCGTCATGGCTAGAGTAATCATCACCGAATCCCTGTTCAAGACCATCCAGAGAACGTTCGACGTCGCGGAGGCGGACTCGATACTAGATGCCCTCAAGTCGTTGGAGACGAACCCGTATAAAGGAAAGATTCCGGGCACGGTCGGCGGAATCGTCATCAAAGAGATCAGGCACAAGAAGTACCGGTTCTACTGCATAACCGATGGGCACATGCTCAAATTCGGGACGAACGAAGAATTAGCTGGCCTGCTCATCAAATTCGTGCGCATATCGGAGAAAAAAGACCAGCAAAAGACTATAACTGAAGTGAAATCCATTCTCCGATCATTTGGATTCGATGCCTGGTAACATAATCACTTGACCTTTTCTTACAACTCCTGATTCGGAGGCTTCTCCTGTGCAGCCAACCCATAAAATATAAAAAGAAGAAGCTCAAATACTGCCGCCATGACATTCCTGCTCTTCAAGGAATTCTTGCACGACCGCAACGTCGCATCAATCATGCCGACCTCGACACATGCGGTCAAGAAAGTTTGTGAGGGTATGGACCTCTCCAAACGCAATATCATCGTCGAATACGGGCCGGGAACTGGTGTGTCCACCCGCTTCCTGCTCAAAAAGATGGGGCCGCACTCGAAACTCATCGCCATCGAGACAAACGCGGAATTCGTTGCGCACCTTCGCCGCATCAATGATCCCCGTCTTGTGGTTGTCAATGATTCGGCCAAAAATGTCAAGGATATCCTTGCCCGGCAGGGCGAATCGCATGCAGATTATGTCATCGCCAGCATCCCCTTTTCTTATTTTGATGACCGGCTTCGGGACCGCATCGTGAAGGATACGCGTGATATCCTTGCACCAGAAGGAAAGTTTCTTGTCTATGCCCAGTTCGTCCCCCATGTCAGAAAACCGCTCAAGGCACACTTCCAAAGCGTGCATACCGGGTATGAACTTTTTAATATCCCGCCCTTCTTTGTCTTCGAGGCTGCAATATCCTAGGGCATCCATCTATTATTATGTTTAGTACACTCTTATCGAAAACCATGCCCCTCTGCAAAACATTAAAGGTCGTCCTTCGCGCGACGCCAGACCCGGAGAAACTGCTCGATGGAATCACGTCAAACACGCTCGATGCGCCGCGCAATGCATTTGTCGACAGGTTTGGGCGCTTTGTCGCCGCGTTTGACCAGATCAAGGTAGACAAGGACGTGCTCATCGTTGTGGACGAACGCCTTGTTGCGCGCCTGTTCTCCCATGTCGCCCCCTATCTGAAGCTTGCGCCGACAAGACTCGTCCCCGAAAGGCTGCACGTCTATTTCAACCTTGACAGCTCACGCACGCCGGCCAGCGATGAGTATGCGATCCCCCAGAAGGCAGGACAGCTGCTCCTCTCACCGCACGACCTTGACTGCGACGTGGACGATGAAGCGTTCACGCTCTTTCGGCTCAAGAACGGCATCCCGCAGCAGCCCGATGATTTCGACCGGGAGATGGTCCTCAATGTTGGCGACGAGTACGTCTCGTTCACGAAAGGATGCTTTCTTGGCCAGGAAGTGCTCTCGCGCGTCAAGAATCTTGGCAAGGCGCCGTACAAGCTTATCGTCAAGTACGAAGACGAATGCACCAATGAAGAGAAACAAAAGATGACTTCAAAAGCGGTTGATAATGAAGGGCGCGTCGTGGGTTTCTTGTTCGTGCGCTCCTGACGCAGCATGACCAGCTTTATAAGATCCCTGTGGAGGAATCCTCTCTTTCCTACCTACTTTATATTCTCGCGTTCCTACCACCACCACAATGACTGTCGTGAACGTGATGCGGTTCAATTCTACAAGCGGTGGCATGGTCGCTGATACGCAAGTCACGAGCGGGATGCAAAAGCAGAATGTGGTAGAGAAGATCATGTCGATCGGGAACGATGATCTCATCGCTCTTGTCAGCGGCGCAGGACGGATGCCCAACGTCTTCGAGACGTTTGATGCGCTCAAAGAGAACTATGAGGGGGCCATCAAACTTCTTGGGCACATTGAAGAGGAAGAGCTTCCTGAGGACATTGCAAAACGCCTTTCTTCTGTCCGCGGCATCGCTGACATAATTTCTACGATTACGATCACACAAAAAAGAGAGCGCATCAGGAGAATATTCAAATCCCGTTATGACATAAACATCGACGAATTTCCAACGGCGGAGGGAATCAATTCCAGCCTGTGGCAAGACATGAAAGATATCTATACCGGAGAAAACGCAGACGACCTTGCCATCGAAGCCCAGTTCATCATTATCGGCAAAGACACTGCAGGAGTACATACATATGGCGTCGATTCAGCAGATATCCCTGTCTTTATTCCTAACATGTACCAATCGATCGGTGCGGGCTCTGACGTCGCCGACTACGTCCTTGGACGGTTTGTCGAAAGCCTGCCGCGAAAAGAGTGGAACAATATCAGTCTTGTCAAAGGGATGGCCGCGCTTCTTCGTGCCACAAATGAATCGACCGATTCGACTCTCGGCGTGGGGGGCACTCCATCTGTTGCTTACTTTGAAGGTGATGGTGGTGTGATCATGCTCGGAGAGCAGGAGGCGCATCTTGCGTCCGAGATTGTTCGTGTGGGCGATTCCCGCCTTATTCCGCAGAAAGCGATGCACACATCGCTTGATGCGCTTCTTCGCGGCAAAGCAAGCTTCGATGATGTTGAGCGCATGGTGTTCAAGAATAACTATCATAGCATCAGCCGCTTCCTGAGAGGATACAAGGCTCTGTCCTAAATCTTGGGGCACTGCTGCCAAGCGGCGTGCACGGGCTCCGCGTCGAAAGCCCGGATCCTCGGAAACCACATCATTTTCCTATGCAGACAGAGCGCAGCAGTGCCCCTAATTTCACTTTTAGGACAGAGCCAGGGCCGAGGAAATGCTTATATACAGGACTTTTGTGCTAAACACGCATGGGACTATCCATCCTTGAGCAGTACGCGCCGCGGCCCGTCTTTGAAGATG
>CAZRZZ010000062.1:0-7604 GCA_964604755.1 uncultured Methanosarcinales archaeon
CCGGATCATCATCACCAGGCATGGCCAGACGGACTGGAACAAGCAGGGACTTGCGCAAGGGCACACGGACGTCCCGCTCAACAAAGACGGCATCTGGCAGGCAGGACGCCTGGCAAGACGTCTTGCTTCGGAGAAGATTGACGTGATCTATTCAAGCCCGCTTTCCCGTGCGATCGACACCGCAAAGATCGTGCAGCGTTTCCATCCCGATACGGTAATCATCGTCGATCCGGATCTCATCGAGATCAATATGGGTGATGATGAGGGAAAAAATATTGACTATTGGCGGGAAGAGGTCGTGTATGATGTTCCCCTGCGTCCAGGCGGGGAGAGCCTAAAGGAAGTGCATGAGCGTGCCGTCCGTGCGATCGACCGCATCGTCCGCGAGAATCCGGACAACGCCGTCCTTGTCGTCTGCCATGGCGCTGTGAAACGTATGCTTGCGATGCATCTTCGCGACCACACCTGGGACGAGGTCAAAGACATGCGCTTTGGCAATACTTCGGTGAGTATCTTTACCGTCGATGGCCAAAAGAAGATTGAGGAGCTGTTCAATTGCACGGCGCACCTTGATGATGACGGCATCGCCTGGAAGGGGTAATATTTCTTTTGTCGTCGGATATTGTTCGGGTTCCTGAAGTGAATATTTATCAGCCAGTTCTTTTGAATGCTCTTTCATGCAACGATCTTTCTATTTTGATACATCAATTTGGCTTGATATAGTTGGTAAGCGAGGTCGAAATGGTGAATATGCCATGAAACTCATTCAGAAGATTCTAGTCGATGATGATGTCATTCTTTTCTCCGATCTTGTCATACAGGAACTCAGGAGTATCGGTCGTTCACAAAAGGAGTTCTTCCGAATCTTCTCTAAATCGGAGAAAGAAAACCTCCGGCGTGTTCACATTTACAGGGCACATATTCAGGAGGCGCGAGAGATTGCAAGACGACGGCATGTCCCTCTTGGTGATGCGCTCCATGCAATTCTTGCAAAACACAATAATGCTTTTCTCATCTCACGGGACCGTGATTTTGAGAAATGAAGAGATCTTGTCTGTGCAAAAATTCCAGAGGAATTCATTTGAATCGTCGTGCAATCTCTTCGAAGGCTTCTTCGCGGGCTCGTTCGTACTCTCCAGGGGTGGTTTTCTTCTTCGATGATCCGTATGCTTTTTTGATGCTTTCGAGAATCTCCTCTTTTTCTAACTCCTTCATCCTCTTTCGCACAGCCTCGCGGATGAACTCGGTCTTCGTCGCATAGCGGTGGCGCTTCATTGTCTTTTCGATATCGCGAAGAAAGTCTTCCTCGACTTTGATGCAGACGGTTTCCATCGTATTACTAAGTAAATCTAAGTAATATTTAAGGATTTTGCTGGTTTAGCGGCTTTTGTCATAACTTTTATAAACAAGGCGGGTTCTTCTGTTCCTATCTATCCCTGCCGAGGTCGCATAACCTGGTATTGCGCATGCCTGGAAAGCATGTTTCCGAAAGGATATCCCGGTTCAAATCCGGGCCTCGGCGCCTCTTTTCTTTCAGCACGATATTTGCAGGGCTAAGCGCCGAAGGTGCACATGCTCGCTGGGGTGCGTGGAGGGGCGAAGCCCCCACTCTTGGTTCAATCCGGGCCTCGGCGCTCTTTTTATCATAAACTTTAAAATGTCTTGTGCGCGCCTTCCCTGTATGGATGATCTTCACAAGCGTTTCATCGAGACGGCCAATGCAGTACAGTCATCTTCACGATACGCGCAATCACTCCTGCAGCACGGCCGCCGGCCAGACAAGCGCAATCTTGTCGGCTGGGGATTTCGCGGGTATAACACCTTCTTTGGGGCAGAGCTTGGCGGCGTCAGGGAGTTCATGAAAGTTTTTTTCAACAGTCCCCTTTGCGATAATGGGCAGCCGACATGCCATGGCTATAATCTTGTCGTCGAACAAAACGGCATTGCATCCGGCCTTGAGCTTGTGATCAAATCAGATGACTATGTCGTGCAAGGCGTGTTTCATGTCCATCCCGTCGATGCGCATACACCAAAATACCTCGTGCACACCAATGCTCTCCTGCTCAACTATGGCGGATATCCACGAGAGGTTGGGGGTTCATTTCCGATTAAGAAGAATCGTATTTCAGAAGGAAAATGGCTCCGCGATTACATCGCGCAGCCATTTGATACGCCGGATATCCTCTTAGGCCGTCCCTACCTGCGGATTCCTGGTATTGGTTTGTATGTTCCTGTCAGCTACTTTGTCCTCAAAAGAGAGCGCGAGTTTGACGATAGGCAAAGCTGTGATCGCATCCGCGCCCACTTTAAGGGGAGATAGCTATGCCGTATAGCATTGATACGATTATTTCTGCGCCACACATCATCACGATGACATCTGAGGATGCGATCCTCCACGACGCGGCAATCGCAATAGATCATGGCCGCATTCTTGCTGTCGGCAGCGAAGCGGAGATTGACTATCGCTATGTCGCAGGCCAATACCATATCTTCGACCATCATCTTGCGATGCCGGGCATGATCAACACACATGGGCACTGCCCGATGATATCGTATCGGGGGAAATTGCCGTCAGACATTCCTTTTCAGGATGTTGTATTCAAATATATGATCCCGCTGGAAGCTGATTTTTGCGCCCGAAAGGATTTTGTCTATCTGTCGACGAAATGGGCCCTTGCAGAGCTTGCGGCAGGCGGTGTCACGACGACAGCCGAGATGTATTACTTTGTCGAGGACATGGCCAGGGCGTTTCGCGAGCACAACATGCGCGGGATACTCGGAGAGACCGTCATGACACAGCGAACACATCATTTTTCTGATCCAAAAGATCTTTTTTACCACATGAGCAGGATAGCTGGCGGATCCGATGAGCTTGTCACGTTCGCCCTTGCCCCCCATGCGCCGTACACCTGTGATGATCCGGAGCTTTTGCAGTCCATTGCGCTTTGCATGGTGCTCAATATCCCCTTCTTGATGCATGCAAACGAGACCCTCGATGAGGTCAATAACCTTTATCATCGCATCCGGGGAGGGGGTGGTGATGCCCCCCTTGTTGATTTGTACAGGAAAGGCATCCTCAACCATGGCAAGATCACGCTTGCGCACTGTAACTACCTTTCGCCGGCGGAGTACGCGGTCATCAAGAACCAGGGGATTGGGGTTGCGCACAATCCCGTCTGCAACGCAGGGATCGGATTGCAGACGGCGAATCTGTTGGCGCTGCAAAGCCACGGTATCCCGGTCGGCCTTGCGACCGACGGCCCGATGACAAATGATCGTCTGGACTTATTGTCGCAGCTTAAGCCGGCGCAGCTCTTGCATCGCATGCGCCATACCACAAGTGAGATGTTCCGCCCGTACGACATGGTCAGGATGATCACGTCCGATGCGGCGCGGGCGCTGCATCGCGATGACATCGGCGTTTTGGAGCCGGGGCGCTTTGCAGATATTGCGTTCCTGGATGTATCCAGTCCCGTAGCGCAGCACTACATGCGCTGCGGCAACCCGTTTGCGTTTCTTGTTAACTATGCGCAGGCATCCCATGTCGACGCGACGATGGTCGGCGGGAGATTGAATGAAAAAGCAGATTTGAACGATGTCATCGGGGAATTGACGCTGCATCTTAACGAGATCGCGGCATGGACGCCACGACGTGGGAGGAAGGAACATGGGACAAACGCTTGAATCAAAGATTACATCAATACCAAATGGGCGTGCTATGCTTGAATTGTTTTTGCGCAACTGCGTGCAGATGCCGCGACGCGAAACACGGAATCCAAGATATGGGGATGCCGATACGCCCTACCGGATCGTCGCGCATTGGATGTCGACGCTTCGCGGAACAGGCACACCGTTCAATCTGTCGCTCTATGAAGGGCAAAAACAAAAAGCACTCTATCTGGAGATGTTCATGGATGTCCCTGGCGACCCATGGGGAGTGATGGCGTCGTTCACGCCTGAAGGCGATCTTCGGTTCGACAAATCGACAATCTATGGCGAAGGGGACGAACTGCCTATTCTTGTACCCAATGATCAGGTTAAGATATTTTCGTGCCCCTATGACCTCCTCAATGCCGAGATTCACGTCCCGCCGCCGAACTGGTGCACTTATGTGGCTCGCTCCGATGATGGCGCGGAGATCCAGATGCATCTGATTGGGCATAACGGGCAAACCGCTCCTCACTATGCGAGTGTTGTCCGTGTCGTGAAGAAGCATTTTCCGGTACTCACGCGCCTGCCCCACTTTGCGGGGAAGATCCGGAAACGACGCTGATCGCTCAAAGAGACTTGTGCCCTTCCAATCTATTTATTTTAATTCCTTATTTCAATTCCTTCCTCAAGTCTGCAAGGAATTGGTCGATCTGCGGCTTCGAATCGTGCGGCAAGCAAATCACATGAGCGATGTCTTTTTGCGCGGCAAGCTCCCATTTGTAAATGCTATGCTTTGACGGGCGCTTGAAATAGACGGTGTTGTAGCTTCGTGCCACATTTGGCCATCCCATCATCTTGAGTTTCTTCTCGAGATACGCGGCAAGGTCATTCGAGTATTTCACCTGCCTTGCAAAGCCCTTCCTGCCGATCGTCTTGATACGGTACCACAAGATGAGCGGGGTGAACGCGTCGCGCGAGCCGGAAAGCGTCGTGTCATGCGCATCGATGTATTCAATGTATGATTTTGCCGCATCAAAGACGTCCTTTCGCGCAAGCGCGACACCGCAGGGGATCGGCGATCCGATGAACTTATGCCCGCTTACCGCAAGACTCGAGATTGGCGTCCGGAAATCGAAGAGCTTTGCGCCACGAACGAATGGCATGGTCATGCCATACAATGCCGCGTCCGCATGGATGTAGAACTTCACGTTGTTCTTCTTGAGGATGCGTACAAGCTGTTCTACATTATCGATCGCCCCCTTCATCGTCGTCCCGATATTCGCGCAGATAATGACGGCTTTTTTTCTTCTTATCTTCTTCTCAAAGTCGCCATAGTTGATTTCACCATTCTCCAACGACTTCACCACGATCGATTTGAGATTCAGGATGTGGACATTCTTTCTGATGCTATAGTGCGTGTCCTGCGAAAACACGACGGGGACATTTCCGAGGATGGACCTGCCAAGGAACAACCCATACAGGTTTCCCTCCGTGCCGCCGTTGGTCACATACCCATGCGGCTTTCCAAGATGATACAATTTTGCGAAAAACGAAAGCGCCTCCTGTTCAAATTCCTTTGTTTGCAGGCGGTACGTGGAATGCTCAAACGGGTCGCCAACATTGTTGATAGGGAATTCCAGGAAGCGATACAGCGGCGAATAGTCGAACTTTGCGTCGCAGGGGTAGCCGAGGAATGTCTTCTTGAGTTTGCAGAGTCTCATGTAGAGCGCATCAAGCCTCTTTTTGTCGATATTCCTCATATTATTTTTACACTCAGCTCGCTATTACTTTTTGGTGGCCGGCGCTGACAAAAGAATGCCATGCCGACGTGTTCACCCATCACGTCCTCGACGACCTGCTCATCGCGCCGCAGCTGGATGTGATGTTTTCCAAGCACCCGTACATTGTTGCATGTCTCCAGGAGATCGTGCATCTGGTTTGGCGCCGTCTTCCATGGCTTTGCGTACGAGATGATATTCCCCTTTTTCATGTATCCTTTAAGAACATGGATGCCCGTGCCATGGTGATACATCACCGGACCTTGAAGAGCATCATGGACGTATCGTGCGAGTGCCGAATTGCGTTTTTCGAGCGCATGGTATATTTTCTTTCCAATGTGCACGCTTTTCGTACATTCAAACGAGCAGGGAAAATGGGAGATGATCGCGATGTCAAAGAGGCGTAGCATATTATTCGTCACAAACGGGTATGGTCCGGCTCCGGAATTTGCAATGGAGAATTGGCAGTATTCATCGCCAAGCATCGCTGCCTTCTGGTAGTGCTCTTTATAGAAGTCGATGCAGCAGGGTGGATACCCAAGAAGATGGCCAAGCTTCTCGTCATTGCGCACGCTTTCATAGAATGCGGCTTTTTTCGCTGCAGACTCATCGCGGGAGAGGTAGACAAAAAAGCTGCCTTCCATCGGGTACTCGGGTGTCACTATCATCGTCGTCCCGTCGACGACCTTAAACGGGCTTTGCGTATAGCATAAGCCGTGTGCAAGACAGAATCCATGGATCCTCCACAATTCTTCCTGATGCACCATCTGCCGTGCGACGGGCTTGATGCGGTCGATGACTGCAAGCACCTCGATAGCGTCGCTAAGCCTTGGGAATGTATGCAGGAGGTTATGCCCATTGTGCAGAATCTCCATCGGGACATCAAGCTTCTCTCTTCCTTGGTGCACCGTCTTTTCATCACCACTTTTTTGCACCGTTTGCATCGTACTTACTCCAATTACCTACTCCATGGGGGTCTGGCTCCACAGTTGCCACTCATTCGAGGGAGCATATGCGCCAAAGATATAATTTGGCGGCCCGACCTGACCAAAATAGGAGAATTGCACATCGCTCCATCGCACGGGCGAGCCGGCCCGCATCGGCCCAGTATGCGAATAGATCGGGCTTCCAAAGTAGTCCCACGTCTGGCGGAGCATGCGCTGCGCGTCCCCGTACCCTTCCGAAAGATATGCACCGGTATATCCTTTTTCCATGAGATACTTCACGGCCGTCTTGATTGGAAGGTTGCCCGTGCCGGCCGGCAGGTTCCCGTGGCCGTAGCCAAAGCCGTCCGCGATGTGCATGTGGCCGATGATGCCTGAGTCGGCCAACTTCTTGACGTTGCCAAGGTACCACGTGTTGAAGCGTTCCTCGAAATTCTCCTCTGTCTCGCCTGGCTGTCGCACGAAATTCTTCTTCCATAGCCCAAGATGCTCCGTGTCGAGCGTCGCGGCGATGTGACGCTCTGCAACTTTTTTTGCCTCGCCATAGTGCATACCTCGTTCCTTGACAAGGCGCTTTACCATCTCTTCGCGCGACTGCTGCACAAGCTCGATGAGCTCGTCGGGATGGCTTCCATAACCAAACTCGGGAAAGATGTTCTCTGGTGAAACAAAAATGGGCTTCTCAAGGCCCTTCTCCTTTGTGATGTCATATGAATAGATAGCCGCGTCAGCAAAACTCTTGATCGACTGCTGCTTGCCGTACTTGCTGATGTCCTTGATGTGCGAAAGGTCATCCTTGAGCTGGTCGGCCTGCGCGTCTGCCGCCGCGGATGACTCATGAATATAGCGCATCGAATCCGTCTCCTCTTTGACACGGCGGCGAAGGATTTCCGATGGATTCTCATATTCACGCTCGCCAAACTCCGTCGCAAGCATGCGGTCCTGCCGCATGACCTTCCAAAGCTCATCCGGAGGAAGCTCTTTCTCGAGCTTCTCATAAAACTTGAGCGCCTCAATGTACTGGTCACGGCGCTCCATGTGCATGTCATACCGCTGCCCGTGAAAGAGCGAGGAGCCGCGCATCTGAAGGATTCGGTTCTCGTACTGCCCACGGATGAACTCCTCCTGCCAGGTGCGCTGCTGGTTTGGGTCCTTTTCGATAAGCTCCTGGTGCTTGTGGTTCCACCCCCCTGCCTTATCCTTGTAATAATTCCAGTCACGCTTGACCGTC
>CAZRZZ010000063.1:0-7562 GCA_964604755.1 uncultured Methanosarcinales archaeon
ACGACGCGGCCGGCCGCCTCACGGCCACGAAGGACGCCCGCGGCAAGACGACGAGCTACGAGTACGACGCCGCGGGGAGGAGGACGAAGGTCCGGGATCCCCTGGGCAACGAAACCGTCTTCACGTACGACGCGAACCGGCAGCGCATGGCGGGATTCCGATCGCCTGGCGACAGGACACAGGACTACATCTTCACGCGGCCATTGCACGAAGACGACGGCACCACAGAAAGCGCGGATTTCCTTGAGATGGCCGTGCGGATGGAAAGCCCCGTCGGGCTGGAGTGAGGAGTGAACATGCTTTTCCCCACATCATTTTTCCATTTCTTTGCAAGGAAACAATACGCGCTCATCCTGGATAAAACCCTATGGACGATCGACTATCCGGAAAAAAGCGGGTTCCGCATCACCATCGACTCAAATCATTACGCGCTTAGACAGGGGCCGACGCTTGATGAGCTCGAAGAGGATTTCTTCGATGACAAAAAGGACTGCATAGAAAAAAGTATAGAAGGGATCGCAAGAGCAAATGCAGCCACACCGGCTCTCGCCGACCTGCAATCGGCAGGGCTTGCACGGTTTGTCATGGAGGAGATCATCCCCTCCTACAACCCAAACGCTGCAGATAACCAACAAGGAACGACGTACCAGGAGAGAAGAAGTCTTCAGGAACGGCCCGGACTTCCCAAAAAAGTCAAGGAAAGACGAGGAAGACCGCAAAGGATGGACGGCGTGCTGCAACGCATGTTCCCTGAGGCGTGCTACTTTTCAGAGGGTGAGTTCTATTCTCTTCGGAGAAAGACTCATCCCCAGGACCTCAAGCTCATCCACTTCAAAGGATCAGACCTTACGATCGGCGACGGCATCGGGTCACTTGCAGATATCGAGCAAAGATACCAGAACAAGCTGGAGGAGACCCTTTATCAGAGAGCCTGCAGAGAAGTGGGATCGCTTGCACAGAGGATGCGTGATATCCATGCAAAACCATCCCTTGTCCGGGCCGTCACGCAAGGACATCTTTACGATCCGGTGTCCACTCTTGGATTTACCATCCACACTATCCACAATCGAAGATTTTACCTCACTCAAACCGTCGAGCCCTATGTGCTTGAGACAAACGACGGGGGAGCGACAGCATATTTTGAATTCCCCAAAGCGACAATCGGGATCGAGCTTCGGGATACAAGCGAAGGAATATACTGGTGCGCTCCGGTCGTGATTGAACGATATGTCCACCCCTGCCTTCGAGGCGATGCCCCGATGCAGCAGATGTGCCTTGGCGCGTTTAGCTTATCTTCGCTTCGGCAGCAGGGATCGGTCAATCGCCAGATCCTGCGATTGCTCTACGAATCAAGAAAGAAACTTATCTCCGGATATTATGGCCATGGCGGACCACATAATCATCTCTCTGATAAGAGATACGCAGGGCATAAGCGGAGACTCTCCGAGCTGCGAGCAAACATCACAAACGAGGCATGCTCCCAATGACGGATTATAGACGACAAGGGGAGATGCTTGACCAGCAACGGCTTTTGGACTCCAACGTCACCATCATCGGATCAGGCCCCCTTGCGAACTACACCCTCTGTCTTCTTGCAGGCCTTGGTGTTGGGGGAATCAAAATCTTAACACAAGACCAGGTCACGGGCTTCGAAAAGGGGGAATTTCTCATCAGACAAGATGATTTAGGGCGGCAGAAGGCGGATTGCCTCGAGGATCGTCTCTCAAACATCAACCCAACAATACGCATCAGAGGAAGATCCATCGGCCCTGACGTCGCGTTCCTTGGAAGACCAAACGTCATTGTCGAGACGACAAATGACCCAAAATCCAAAAGAGCGGCCGCTGCGATTTTTGCATCGTTTACGGACTGCTATTCCGAATGCGAGAAACTCATTCTTGCCTCGAGCGATGACAACTCATGCCACGTCGCCGTCCATGGCCAAGGACAAAGAAGGGTAGAGGATAGGATACGACGCCGAAGGGGGGAAGATCAAACTTATCAGGAAGCATATAAGGAGAAACGGCAAGGGATAGTGACAAGTTGCATTGCGGCAAGCATCGTCGTCGATGAGATCCGAAAGGCGCTGCACCCCCTTGAACGCGATATGCCTTTGGAAACAGCGGTGACGTTCGATTGGGGGACGCTTGAATACCACCCTGGCACGCCCCGCATCCTTCCAGGACAACCCCCGACGAAATATTCAAGGCGGGCGCTTGTCGTCGGCGCAGGTGGAATCGGAACGTACGTCGCCCTCAATCTTGCCCTCAGCGGGATCGAAGAGCTGCACATTTATGATCCTGACGTCATCGAGCCCCATAACCTCAACCGCCAGATTCTCTATTATGAAAAAATTGGGGAGAAGAAGGCAGCAACGCTTGCAAAACGGATTTTTGAGATGAATCCTCGCATTCGCGCGCATGCGTATGACATCGCGTTTGGGGAAGAAGAGGCCCGGCATCTTCGGCAAGGAATGTATACTATTATGTTTAGCTGCGTGGATAGCTTCTCGGCACGAAAACTTCTCTCAAACGCAGCGGTACGGTCACAAACACCGCTCGTGGATGGGAGCGTTTCGGCATTCGATGCGTTTGTGGACGTGTACATCCCTGGCATCACCCCCTGCCTCGATTGCCGCCATGATTATACCTCTCTTCTCGCGCTTGACAACCGACCGATGAGCTGCGCTGACCAGGATGCAAATGTCGTGATGCCAAATGCGATGGCGGCCGCCATGATGGTCGCGTGCAGCATTCACATCCTCAACAGCGACACGGACAAGCCCTTCGCAACGAAGCGATTCATCCACGCAAGCCAAAGAGGGGATACCCACAAATTCACCTGGGTACCGTTCATGGCAGAAAAAGACCCAATAGCGTGCGGCTGCCTTGGAGGGAAACGATGAACAAGATACAAGAAAAACGGGATCTTGATACCAGGATAAGCAATATCCTGGAGAAGCTGATCATCACGAAGCTCTCGTTCAAAAAGATGAATACCTACGCGCGCATCGTGTCGGAGCTTGCCGGGGAACATATTGAATGCGGAGGGCTCATGGTCGGCGAGCACAGGAACGGAATCCCCATCGTGACGGACGCCGTCCTTCTTGACGGGACAGTGACCCCTGCGAGCGGACACTTCGACTACGACCGCATGAATGAGGAATATCTTCATGCCCGCGATGAGGGAAAGGTAATCATGGGCATGTGGCATAGCCATGGGGATTTCGGCGTCTTTCATAGCAAGCATGACGATGCGCATCTTGACGTCCTGCTTGATCGAAACGCGCGGCTCCTTCCGAATCTCCTTCTTTGTGAGAAAAGAGAGAGTAACGTGGACCGAAGCCTCATCGAGATGAAGGAGACAAGCATTACGATAAAAGAACCAAGCAGGCAGAGGGCTATAATAATCAAGTTCCATGATGGTGATCATGATGCCGTTCAAAGAACGATCGCTTCCATCGAGGGGGTTTATGTAGAAGAGACTCGAGGAATCCCTTTTGCAGCAAGCGTCGTCATCAATCGCGAAAGCTATGACAATCCAGGACACATCGAGAATCCGGTCCCCGGGGAAACTGTCTATATCGAAGCTGTAGCGAAGCATCCAAGTCTCAACAAGCGGACGCTCAAGAGCAGGGGTATCGGGATTGAGATCCTCCATGATGATTCTACTCTTGATGAAGAACTTATGTGCGAGGAGGTCGGCAAGAAAGTAATTTACGATGGAAAAAAACTCGAAAGCAAGCTTGAAGCCGCCCATCTGAAAACAGAAGAAGAATCCAAACTGGAGAACAACATTGCCACGCAAGATGCTGACAAAAAGCAAAATGGAGCACGTGAAGAAATAATTGAATGGGGGGAGATAGCAAAACGCTATGATCAGATCGTTCACAGCGACACGTATGTGAAAGCGATCGAGAGCAAGATCCTGCATCGTTACAGGATGCGCAAGATAAAGCACCTGCTCGGGAAGATCGGACCGGAGTGCGCAACAAGGATCTACCATTTATATATGAAACAGCAGGGAAGAGACGATGGACAAGATCAGAAGACGGCGTGAAGCGCACAGATCAAATTTTGCTAAGGGAAGGCGCGCTCAATCACAAAACGGACATACCGCGTTATGGCCCATTGACAATTTCAAGTATACCCTCTCCATGATCGACAGCTCCATCCTGTTTCCTGTCAGCCTACGTCCAACCCAAGACCTTTTGAGGATGATAGACAGTGAGATCAAAGGAAAACATAGCGAGTATCACAAAGCGCGGGCGCTCTTTGATTGGATGGAACAACATATCAATTATGACCATGACAAGCCACACAACACGTACCGAACAGCCCAAGAAGTCCTCCTTCTTGAAAAAGGGGTGTGCGGGGAGATGGCTTACCTGTATATCGGGATGTCACGGCTTGCCGGGATGATATCCAGGTATGTCGAAGTTGACAGGGATGTCCATGGAAAGAAGGTGTCCCATGCCTGCGCTGTCGTGTACCCGGACGGGCGCGAGATATTCGTCGATCCAGCGTACCACCAGTTTGATATCAGGCATCAATCATATAAAATCATTGATGATCGGGAGATGTTCAAGCACTTTCTGGATATGAGACAAGAAGACCCATTTGGAGCACCACCACCAGAAAAGAAAGGCGTAAAGAAAGGTTTCCTGGAGTGGCTCCTTGAAGAATAAGGAAAAATAAAGAAAAGGAATAAGAAAAAACGCCGAGACTGGGATTTGAACCCAGATATCCTTTCGGAAACAGGATCTCCGCAGGAACGCGCTCTCATCTCCTGACGATCCGTCATCTCAAGCGCGTGCATATAGCAATCCTGCGCAATACCAGATTATGCGATCTCGGCATGAATGACCCAGGTGACCGTCGTATATGGGAACCCGCATTTTTATAAAGCTTCCCCTAAAAATCCGTGACTTAGGCCCGCAAAGATGTAAAGAATGGTAGCGGGGGGTGGATTTGAACCACCGACCTTCGGGTTATGAGCCCGACGGGCACTCCTGACTGCCCTACCCCGCTGCAAATGATCCGAAAAAGGGGTCAGTTTATAAATATTTGGGATCAGGCTCTGTCCTAAAAGTGAAATGAGGGGCACTGCTGCGCTCTGTCCGCATGGGAAAATGACGTGTTTCCTGAGGGTCCGGTCATTGGACGTACTGCCTGCGCACGGCGCTTGGCAGCAGTGCCCCAGGATTTAGGACAGAGCCTTGGGATCACATAAACTTAAATACGAGATTTTAGTCGCGCAAGGTTATGGAAACCGTCAATATGATTATTGCGTTTCTTGTCATGCTCAACCCGTTTGCATTGTTCTTATACCTGCAACCCATCATGAAGGACCTCTCTGACCGGGACTTTACATGGGTGCTCACAAAAGCCTCGTTCATCTCATTTGTGATCTTTTTTATCGCAAGCCTCGCCGGAGAACTGTTCTTCACAAAGGTCCTCCAGATCCCGCTTGACTCCTTCCGGATCTTCGGAGGGATCACGATCTTCGCCGTCTCGTTCATCTACGTCGTACGCGGGGAGGCTGCGCTTGTACATATGAAAGAGGATCTCGATGAGGTCGCATCAGAGATAGCACTGCCATTCATGGTCGGCGCGGGGACGATCTCGCTTTCCATCCTCATCGGCCACAACGCAACCCCACTCCAGAGCGCCCTGATGCTCGCGTTCATCATGGTCATCACGGCTGCCTGCATCCTTGTGCTCAAGAACATGCGCCATGGCCTTCGCAACAACCGCGTGCGTGTCGCATTCGACAAGATCATGAACATGTTCCTGCGGCTTTCCGCATTCTTTGTAGGATCGATTGGGGTCAACATGATCATCACCGGGATCAACAACCTCTATTTCTAGAAAAGGACGAGAAACACGAGGATCAAGGGGAGTAACAATCAAAACAGAGCACGGATCAGAGCATCTGGTATCCGCGCTTTCTTGGATTTGGCGAGTTGCGTCCGACGCGTTTTGGTTTCTGGTCAGAGGTATGCAGCCGATGCTCAATCTGGTTCTCTAAATCCTTGAAGGCTTTGTGTAATGTCCGGGCAATATCCCAGTCATGCGCCTTGGTACTGTAGAATACGTGCGTGGCCGCGACAGCCTTTGCATGGACGGAGTATTTCGCCCGCGTGCCCTCCTTATTGTAACGCTTGACGTGCACGGTCAGGCTTGTCGGATTATTGAGTGCACGCTCGATTTTCTCATGATAATGATGAGCCAGCTCCTTGATGCGCGCGATTCCTCGCTCGCTTAATTCATCAAGACCAATGAACTGAACTGCTGCTGGCATGCGCATCGCTCCTTACGACAGCATTTCTTAGAGAAGATGCATTTATATACTTTTTGCATGCTGCGCATGAAGACTTAAATTATACCCATCGCTTGCACCGCACCATGGGATACCCAAAGCTCAAATCACCGCTCATCCTCGCGCCGATGTTCCACGTGACGAATGTGGCGTTTCGCATGCTTTGCCGCACGTATGGCGCAGCGATGGCAGTCACTGAACTCCTCTCTGCACATGCGCTTGCCCATGACTTCCAGAGCGAGTACGACATCATCGATGTCGCGCCGGATGAGAAGCCGGTGGCGATCCAGCTCTTTGGCGAGGATGCAGCCGACATGGCAGAAGCGACAGAGCGCATCAAGCACCGATGCGATGTCGTGGACATCAACCTTGGCTGCCCAAGCCCAAGGATCATGGACCAGTGCGCTGGCTCTGCGCTTCTTGACGACCCCATGCAGGTCCGAAGGATTGTCGAGGCGATGGCGGCGATCGGCCACCCGGTGAGCGTCAAGATGAGATCAGGAAGAAAGAGGAACACCGCAGTCGCTATCGCGCAGGCTGCCGAGCAAGGCGGCGCGTGCGCAATCGCGATTCACCCCCGCACGAGCATGCAGCGCTATAGTGGTCATGCAGACTGGGGTATTATCAAGGATATCAGGGAGAATGTTTCCATCCCCGTCATTGGCAATGGTGACATCTGCGAGCCAGAAGATGTCAAGCGGATGATGGACCAGACCGGCTGCGATTACGTGATGGTCGGACGCGCCGCGCGCGGTGACCCCTATTTCTTCACGCGGGCAAATCATTATCTCAAGACTGGCGAAGCCCTGCCTGACCTGGACGTGCATAAGAAGATCAAACTTCTCTACGAGTATTTTGAATTTCTCGAACGATACAACGTCACTGATTTCCAGGTGATCCGCATGTCGACGCAGGCGTTCGTCAAGGGATATCCCCAATCATCGAGAGTCCGCGCAGCGCTCAATATGGTAAAGACGAAAAAAGACGTCAAAGATTTGCTTGATCAGTACGAGAGAAGGCTGCTGGTGTAAGGCAGGACACTTCAACACAATGCCTCGTGCGCGGAAAGGTCGTCCTTCTCTTCAAAGAGCTCGTCTTGCTTGTCGCGCAGGCCAGTGCGCGCTGACACAAGGTCTTCCTCCGCCGCCATCCTCGCATCGGTATCGCCCTCTTCGATTGCGCGCCTACGATCTGCGCGCAGATCGTCGATGCTATCCTCAAGCGTCTGGATGTCATCGTCA
>CAZRZZ010000064.1:0-7026 GCA_964604755.1 uncultured Methanosarcinales archaeon
AGATCATGCCTAGTCTCGTGGGCTCGGAGATGTGTATAAGAGACAGGTTTATCACAATGGCATTGTGGAGTTTCCGTGAGATCTGCATGATACACCTATCATAATACACCTATAATCCGTAAATACGAAAGCATATAAATTCCATTTCTTTCAGTTTTCCTTGATGAACGAGATCATCAGTGTCGCATCGGACCTGATCCGCTTTGAGTCCACGGCGGACAATCACGAGCAGATCTTTGACTGCATCGAGTACGTCAAGGAATACTTCGAGGACACGAAGGCAAAGATCGATGAGCAGGTAGTCGATGGGAAGCCGTCTCTTTTCATCCACTTTGGGACGACGACGCCTAAACTCATCCTCTGCGGGCACATCGATGTCGTTCCCGGCCCACCGGAGCTCTACAATCCTTACGTGAAGGACGGGCGCCTGTGGGGCCGCGGCGCGTGGGACATGAAAGGCGCAGTCGCGTGCCAGATGGTGCTCCTGCGCAAGTTCGCGCTGATGGATAATCCTCCGGATGTCGGCCTCATGATCGTCCCCGACGAGGAGACGACCGGCGCATCAGCAAAGGCGTTTCTTGACAAGGGCTACGTCGGCGATCTCTTCCTCACCGGCGAGCCGACGAATCTTCTTATCGGCAACGAGTCGAAGGGCGTCTGCCAGTTCCGCGTCACATTTGAAGGTGTCTCCGGGCACGGTTCACGCCCGTGGGAAGGGGTTAATGCAATTCTCAAGGCGCTCCCGTTCATCGAGGCGCTGCAAAAGGAGTTCCCTCCGATCGCGCAGGGGGAGTGGAAGACCACGTGCAATGTCGCTTGCATCCGTGGAGGGGACGTGATCAACAAGATTCCCGACCGGTGCGAAGTCGATGTGGATGCGCGCTATGTGCCAGACGACGACCCGAACCGCATCATCGAGAAGGTCAGGGAGCTTGCCGAGGATGCGCATGTCGAGATGCTCGGGCAGGGAAGCCACATGTTCACGGATCCGGAGCATCCCTTCATCAAGAAGCTTCAGGATGCTGCGCTTGCCGTTATGGGAACGGACCTTGAGTTCGAGCAGAAGACCGGATCGAGCGATGCAAGGTTCTGGTCGGAACTTGGCCACGCAGCGATCGAATTCGGACCTGACGGGCATGGTGCGCACGCCACTCATGAGAACGTTGATATAGAAGGGCTTAGGAAATACTACCACATGCTCAAAGAATTCTGCAAGAGATTGTGATAACGTGATACAGCTCAGACCTTGCCGAAGTTGCTCTGGATGAAGCTGACCATCATCTGATTGTCCGCTGTCTGATAGATATTCTTTGCCCTTTGGACAAGGCCCTGCTTTAAGCATTCGCCGGCGAGCGAATTGAGAGCGGCAACATCTCCAGCAAGTTCGAACGCCCGTGCCGCATAGTCGTAGTACGGATATCGGGAGCACGTCTTGCCAAGCTCGATGAGCTTCGCCTTGTTCCCAATAGAAGCGAATATCTCCAGCGCCGCATCCCATTTTTCCCGCTCCATGCAGACACGGCCAAGGTTATCAAGCGCATCCATGTCGCCAAGGAACGTGAATACCCGGATCGCCTCGTTGATTTTAAGTTCAGAAATGCAGATGCGACCGATCGCGCGCAGGCAATCCTTCGCGCCTGCCTTGATATACACGTCAATCGCATTCTCAAACAGGAGGACCCTTTCGTACTCGGCGCCGACGTCCCGCAGCCGCTCCATGTTCTGGACGTGAACAAATGCAGTCGCCGCATCGCGCAGACGCCCCCGACGGAGATACTCCTCGCCAAGCGCATCATAAATTGTGCGCTGGGTCTGCGTATCAAACATGCTGAGGTCTATCTTTTCGACTCCTCCTTTCTCGACAAAGAACGGGATTAGCTTGCTAAAGTCCTGCATCAACTCCATCACCCTATTCTATGATAATTCCTTGATAATCCGCTTGTTTATTAAGATTGTTGTTCGAGAGACGGTGCGTGGATGCCATACCCCTTCCTCTCCAATTCTACGGTCTGCAAAAACCGCGACAGGTACGGCTCCACGAGCTCAAAGGGCTCCCAAAGCCAGGCATCTGCGATTGCAATGGCCTCATCGAGGCTTAGCACGTCCGCCCCCAGGGTGAGAAGGTTTGTGTTATTGTGCCTGCGCGTGTTCTTCCCGTCAGCTCCTGTCAGGCACCGCGCAACATACACTCCCGGCCATTTTGAAGCAGGGATGCCAATGCCGATCCCAGAGCCGCAGATACCGATTCCAACTGTACTATAGCTGAGATCCTGGCTGATCATCCTGCCAAGATCGAAGGAAAGCTTTGGATAATCACAACGCCCGGATGAGTGCGTCCCGATATCCGCTGCACAAATCCCTTGTGAACGAAGATGGTTAAAAAGAGCTTGCTTGAGCGCATATCCGTGATGGTCCGATGCGAGGATGACCGTGCGCCGGGCGTGGATTCCAGATGGAACCTGAACGCCGTTGACATTGACTATCATGTTCATGCTGCAATGACGATGCCGGAGTACATAAAGCTAATCGTGATAGCGCGTGTCAAAAGGACGCAAGAAACGTCGAAACGATGATCATGCCCCCTCCGACGAAGATACCGATGAGAAAAACAAGAATGGTGCTCTTGATCATGCGGTAGCGCTGCAGGATATTGCGATCAAGCTTGTGCAATTCAAACCCGTACGCCTCGACGACCTTGTCGCGGTCTGCGAGCGTCCGCTTTATCGTATAAACATAACGCGGCGTGCCGATGTTTTCAATCGACGAACCATAATCGAACGAATTCGAGTCACGGTCTTTCTTGAGGTTCGGCTCAATCGTAATGAGTGAGAAGATAATCGTAAGAAGCGAGGAACCAATGATTGCAAGCACGCCAAGCTTGACAAGCGGCGCGCGAAGGGCGAACTGCTCGGTCGTCGCATAACCCAAACTTGCCGTGAGAATGAGGCCCGATATCGTCGCGACGAACTGGCATACATTCACCGTCGTCACGTACATCTCCGACTTGTGGTGGAGCATCCAGCCAAGCGAACTTATGTTTGCATCCCTCTTTTTGGCGTGTGCCATGCTGCCAACCGTATCAAAGAATATATTTAAACTTTCGCATAAAATCGTATCATCCGATTGCGAACATGCTATACAAAGCAGTGTCCGCGCCCGCAAAGAGCATGTACATTGCAAGGAACATGACGGCGACGGTAAAGAGGATAATAGGTATCAGAACGACAAACACCGCGCGGATCGTGCTGACATTGTGCACCGCCCGGATCGTGACGATGTTGACGATGATATCCCAAAAGCCGATGATGATACCAAGAAACGGGCCGACGATGGGGATCACCATCGGCCAGAGGATCACCGAGGAGAGGGCACGCGCACGATAGAACTCGCCAAACGTCGCGCTCCCTCCAAAGAGCAAGGAAAGCAAATGAATGATACCAATATTGATGATCGAACCAATCACGGCAGCAATCGCAAGCATCGGAACCATCCACGGCTGGAGCATGCCAAATGCGATCGCGACTCCGCCGATTGCGACGATGCCGACACCATGCCAGAGCGCACCTGGGTCCTGTGCAGCCCTTTTCATCGCGTCCTCATCGAGGCGGACAATCGCGATGCCGTCCTTGATGGAATCAAAAAAGGTGCGATGCGACGCGGCAACCACTCGGGAAGGGCGTGGTATCTTCCGTTGTGATAACTTCTGTCTTTTTGGTGCCTTTTTTGCGCGCGTGCGAGCTGGTTTTGCAGGCATAGGTATCCCTCGCTGTCATTTGAGAAAAGTAGGTATTTAAACTTTCCCCTGCTAAAGCTTCTTCATCGTTAAAAAACCAATAAGCTTTATATTTCGGTGCTTTGGTTCTTCTTGCCGTGGGACACATGCGAAGGGGTCTGAAGCGATGCATTTCTCTCTTGGGTCTTATGTCCTGCCTTTTCCTGATTCTTAGTGTTTTAGCACAGGAGGAAGGGAATGAAACAACGTATGCTGTCACGCAAACAAGTGAGACGCATGATACTTCCGGGAATTTTAATGAAAGAAACCAGACACCTGCGGCAGAGGCCGAAAGGGGAAGCGATGGAAATGAGACAACAATCGAGGAAGACCAGAAAGAGGCAACAAACGAAACCAACATGACGCTGACAACGACGGAGATTGTTGATTTTATAGTGACGGTGACGCCGACAGAAGCAACACAGGGGGATGTCATTCTGACGGTGAATGTCGAAAATAATGGAACAGTTCCTCTCTCGAACCTCATCCCCGTGATTACCGGCAAAGGATTTTCTGTATATAATGTTGTACCAATAGAAGAAGCTGCTCCTGGAAAAATAGCAACGTCGTATGTGCTCGGACAGTTTAGTGATCCTGGAAATATCACCCTCACAATCAAAATAAACGGAAAGCGCATCACGCAGACAGTAGCTGTTGAAGGAAGCGCACAGCAAAGCGCAGAAGAGCTCGAAGCCACAAAAAAAGAGGCGCTTGCTGCCCTTTCCGGACAGATAGAGCATTTGGAGAAAAACTATGAACAACTGGAGAGCATGCTTCAGGAAAAGCAAGATGATTACGTTCTTGCGGATGTAAAGCTTGACAAACTCAAGGAGTATATCCGGACTGCACAGTCCCGGATGCTGGCAGGCCAGGTCAAAGAAGCAAATATGAGCATCATTCTTGCAACAACGGAATATGCCGATGTTAAAAATACCGTTGAGCATGCGCGGAAAAAATCTTTTTTTGACAAAATAAGAAATAATATCCTTCTCATCTCCTCACTCGCTGGTGCGATCCTGACATTATTTGCATTCTTTGAATTTGTCAAACGCAAACAACATGGTATTTATAAGAAAATTAAAGAATTTAGGGTGGATAAAAATACAAAAATAGAAGTGCATAAGAAGAAAGAGGGCACAAAAGGGAAGAGCAAAAAAAAGAAAACAACAAAAGAAGGGAAAACTACAGAGATTAAAGAAGAAACGAAGGACGCCCCAAAGACTGATACGGAGAAGCCGGAGTAATATCTGTATCGAAAACCCCCCTAACGCTGAGCAAAGGTATTGAAGTGAAAAAAGGATCTGCTTCGAAATGACACGGCACACCCCAAAAGACCTGCAGCACACGCCGCACGTATCGTGCAGGAAGAGTGTCAGCATCGATGACCACGTCACATTTAAAGGGGACATCGAAATCTGCAACGAAGGCGGACAGATGATATGTACCTTAGCCGGGGAGTTTTTGCGAGATGGCAAAGGGTTTGATCCCCCACTCATGTATAGTATGGAACAAGTCGGCGTGCTTAGCCAATATCCAGAGGATATCCTGCGTCCGATATACCACTACTTGCTGGCACGCCGAAAGCTAAAATCGAATTTCAGAAAATAATCCAGCCCATATAAGATCGCATTGCGCACAGGAAGGGGTTCTATGGGCTCTGTCCTAAATCTTGGGGCACTGCTGCCAAGCGGCGTGCACGGGCTCCGCGTCGAAAGCCCGGATCCTCAGAAAACACATCATTTTTCTATGCAGACAGAGCGCAGCAGTGCTCATAATTTCACTTTTAGGACAGAGCCGGTTCTATGCATACTTTTTTATAGAAGAAACAAACTCGCCGCAACTTATGAATCATGCATACCGATCACCAGCCTACACAAGACTTGAGCGGTGTGCAATTGATCTTGCCACGCGGCACCGCGAACGCCACGACGCGCTTGAGCTTGCCGCGGACTGCCAGAAACTTCTGGAGGACGCAGGGTTTGAACGCGCATGGATGACGACGGACACAAGACGGACGGACAGCACGCAGCGGCTCTGGCAATACATCTGCACGCAAGAGCTCTACTATTGCAGGGAGGATGCGCTTGTGCTCATCTGCTACACCTCGCATTCTCCTTTTTCCCCTCACCCAGGAAAGACGGCGTGCTGCTATCTGCAGTCGGCCAGCGAGAAGGTTTCCCGATTTGTTGAATTCAAAACACAGAGGGCAGACAGCTTATTTGACATCGCAGGCATCCTGCTTGAGCGCACAATGGCACTTTGCGACATCAAGGAGGAAATCGACAGGAGAGGCATCCATAATTTTGAGGATGCACTCCTGCACGCGGTCAGGTATTCGTATAGTATAACCAGCGCAGCCACATCAGGAAAGACCAAGTGAAGAAAGCACGATCCTCTTCTCAAACGGCTTCAAGTCATCGTAGGACTGGCCCATGCCAAGAAACAGGATTGGCTTCTTTGTAACATACGACACGCTCACCGCAGCGCCCCCTTTCTCGTCGACGTCAGCCTTGGTGAGGATGATGCCGTCGATGCCGACTGCCTCGTTGAACTGCCGTGCCTGCTCGATGCAGTCATTTCCTGTGATCGATTCGCCGACAAACAGGCTCAGGTCAGGCTTGCAGACACGGATGATCTTCGCAAGCTCATCCATAAGGTTGACATTTGAATGCATGCGCCCAGCCGTGTCGATGAGGACAACGTCAATATTCTTTGCTTCGGCGTATTTGATCGCGTCAAAGCCGACGGCGGCCGCGTCTGCGCCATAGTCATGCTTGATGATCTTCACGCCAAGCTTGTTTGCATGTTCCTCTAATTGCTGGATTGCCGCAGCGCGGAACGTGTCGCTCGCGGCGAGCACGACGGACTTGCCGTTTTTCTTGAGGTAATGCGCGATTTTCGCGATCGTCGTCGTCTTTCCTGCGCCATTGACGCCAAAGAACGCGATGACATACGGCTTTTTCGTCCCTTTTTTCTCGCCGATCCGGTCAAGGATGGGGATGGGAAATACATCAAAGAGATCTTCCATCGATTGCGCAAGCGTCGCACTGATCGTCTGCCCGATTTTGGAGCGCACAAACTGTTTGTCGACAAGCGATGCCTTCAGGTCTGCCTTGATCTTCTCGATGACCTCGACGGCGACATTGGCTTCAAGCAAAGCGACCTCCAGACCCCAGAAGATCTCGTCGAACTGCTTTTCCGTGAGCGTCTTTGTCGTGACAGCCTTCGCGATCCTGGCGAAAAAACCCCCTTTC
>CAZRZZ010000065.1:0-6988 GCA_964604755.1 uncultured Methanosarcinales archaeon
ACACGCGTAAGATCGTCGGCAGCGTCAGATGTGTATAAGAGACAGGTACGTATGCACGAAGGGCATGTCGATGCCCCTTGTCATCGCGAACCATCCCCTGATGATAGCCTGAGGCTTGTTCGCATACGCATAGTAGGCAAGCGCACCGCGTGAGGCGAGTAGGTCCACAACACTGGAGTAGACGTGCGCGTGCTTTTCGTGCAAGGTCCGATGAAGGGCGCCAAGCTCCTTATGAAACTCGATTATGTCGCGCTGTCCTGCCAGCGCGCCCTGCCAGCTCTGCTCGAGGCAAAGATGCCAGTAGGCAAACTCGAGAGCGTCGATCGTCGTCCCACATTTGGCCGCAGCAGATTCTGCTTGGATGAGATGTGAGCGAAGATCGGCCAATCCTTCCCTGTTATTGGCAATGGCGCTCTGATATGCTGTGATCTTTGCAGTGTATGCTTTCATGCATTCTCGCTCCACATCAAGCTGAGTGGAGAGCTCCTGCTTTGTCTTGATTACGGGACGGCTCGTCCTGGTCATCCACATCTGCGCAAGCGTCGCGAAGATCTCATCAAAGAGCTTGCCATAAAAGAATTTGTCCTGCGGCGCATAGTTGTGGCCGTTGCCGAAGAGGACCCAGTGCGCGGCCTCGTGATAGAGCGCCTCGCTAGTAGTCTGTTCTGGAAGACAGACATACCCTTCCTTAAAATTGACAAACCTATCTGTTCCGACATCCCCGACGCCCATGCGTGCAACATCATCGGGCCAAAAAAGGTGCGGTTCCTTAGGCACACGCATCTCAAGGAATGCTGCAGTCTTCCGAATCGCATCATCCAGCGTCTCCTTTGTCACAAGGACCGTTTCGTCAGAGCTCACCTTTGGTGGGAAAGAAAGCAGGTATAAAAATATTCAGAAATATCGTGGTCAGGCAAGCGTCTCGAGCATGGAAACGATATTCCACAGCTGTGTTCGCGTGAAGGACTGCAGGTTCGCATCGTCCGAGATCTCGTCGAGCTCGTCGAGCGCCTTGTTGACGCGCATCGAGATATCCCCATCGGACTGCAGGAGCTTTGCGATCTCCAAGAGCCGCATCTTGACGTTGCGCGGCACCGTGCTGTCCTCCTGCATCTCTTCGATTGCCGCAAGCACGCCTTGCAAGGAGTCTGTTTGCCGGATCATGGGGATCACTCTTCCTTCATCTGCGCAAGGACCTCCTTCTGGAGGGATTCTGCCTGCTCTTGGAGTTTCTTCTCCTGCTTCTCGACGGACTGGACGCGCAGGGTGAGCATCTCCTTTTTCTGGTCCAAATCGGATCGGAGCGCATCCTTGGCCGTTGCAACCATGATGTTGCCAACAATCTTGTACGCCTGCTCCGTCTTGTCGAGCTCGCCAAGCGCGGATTCGATCTCGACGATTTGGGATTGGAACTGCTGTTTCTTTGCGAGAAGCTGCTGAAGGGTGTTTTCTGTGCTCTGGAGCTTTTCGATCTTCCGCTTTGTTTCCTCATCGACCATTGTTGATTCCCTTCATGCTTTCGAATGTGATGAGCAGCTTTGCAACAGAGTTGGCCGCTGCACGGTACGCGGTCGCATCCGATGCCTTGATCGTGATGATCATCCTATCACCGTCACGCCGTATGCTCGTCGACGAACGATCATTTCGGAGCCCGCTTTTCGCTTCGGCTTGAAGTGCGTCAAAGAGCGCGCAAGAAGCGTTCGAAATGATAACCGTGGACTCAAGCTGCATCGTCCCTACCGGGCCTTTATGGTTGTCGGTGTCAATCGCGGCTTGAAGAGTATCCGTGAGCCGCAGTACACGCAGCGCACGTTCTTCCGAAGATAATCCTGGCTGACTTCCTTGTTACAGCCAAAGCATTTATACTGGGCCATCATCGCTCCTCCAGATCCGCCGGCACGTCAAGCGGCTGCGTCTCAATCGGCTTTGGTTTTTTCTCTCCGACGACACCGACGATGTCGGGCTGTCTTGACACGACCACTTCCTCCTCTTCGCCTTGAGAGAGGATCAGCTCCCTCGGAGACATGATCTCGGTTGCCTGATCCGACGCCAATGCGGCGGTTTCCTCAGCCTTCTTTTTTGGCACTGCGTATGCGCGGCCGGTGAACTTCGAGCTGCACTTCGTGCATCGCCAGATGCCGACAGCGACGCGCCTTGCGCGCTCTGCATGGCAATAGGGACAGGAGTAGGACTTTCGGTGCTGCGCCTCGACGGCGGCAAAGCGGTGCTTCACGTTGCGACCGTACCGTGCACCAAAACGCTTGATCGAGAGATTCTTTTGATTCGCCATCTATCTCACCTTGAGTAGGACATGGGGCTACCCGGATTCGAATTCCCCAACCCCAACGTCGATTTGGGGTTTCCGGGGTCTTCTGGCTTTTTGCCCGAAGGTCCCAAACCAGAAAGGCTAGCCAAGCTACCCCATAGCCCCATGTGCGCACTCGAATAAGGGGTCTCTATATAAAGGTTTCGCAAAAGGTTTTTTATCCATACCAGAGGTTATTTATAAACCAGGATTTAGCACAGCAATAAACATACCAGGATTCCTGGAAAAATAGAAAATTATAAAAGTAATATCAAATTCCTGGATAGCATGATTATCCACCTTCCGAATACAGCCTTCTTGGGGAATATAGATCCTTTTCTGAAAAGATACGACCCTTCACACAAAGACACTTTAAAGATTACTGCAAACGAGAAATGGATTTCCATCCATCCTGTAGTCCTCTCTATGGTCGCTGCAAGAGGACTTACACTTCGTCCAAAAGCGATCCATTGTGAAGACCTAAAAGCGAAATCGAAGCATTACCTTGAACGAATGGGTCTTTTTAGGATTCTTGGCATCCAATCAAATATCCAAATCACAGAACACGAGCCCACTGGACGGTTCATACCCCTAACAAGAATCGCCCGCTCAGATGAGCTTACAAAATTTATCACCGATATGATCCCCTTGCTGCATCTCAAGCCTGAACAGGCAAAACCAATTGAATATGTCGTGAGCGAATTGATTCGAAATGTCCTTGAACATGCCCAAAGCAAGCAAGGGGCCATTGTCTGTGCACAGTACTATAAGAAGAGCAACAGAATCAGCATTGGGATTGCAGACACAGGTATTGGGATTAAAAGCTCAATCAATAAATCACATACTGCAAGTACCTGTTTCGAGGCCATCCGTTTGGCGCTCATCCCGGGAATTACTGGAACAACAAAAAGAGAAGGAGGAACCGAATTTAATGCAGGAGCCGGTCTCTTTTTTATCAAATCGATAGCAAAAGTGAATAGAAATTTTTTTATTATCTACAGCGGAGACGCATTGTATAAATTGCTCAAAACCTCGCCTGAAAAAAAAGTCCAACTTTTTGCGAACCCATTAAAAGACAGACACTCTGCGGGGGAAGGCCTTCCCATTTGGGATGGTACTGTTGTCGGAATTGATATTTCCTTAAATACCACAGAAGAATTTTCTCTCCTCTTGGACCTGATACACAAAGAATACATCAAGACGATCAAAGAAAGAAAAAAAGCACGGTATCTGAGACCGAGGTTCATATGAAAACGATCATGATAAAAAAGATTGCCGGCGCGTTTGCGGAAAATAAGGACAAAGCAAAGGAAATACGCATACAGCAACTTGTACCACAGATAGAAAAAGGAAAAGAAGTGATTCTTGACTTTACTGGAGTAGATGCTGTGACACAATCCTTCATCCATGCATTAATCAGCGAACTCATGCGGAAGTATGGTATTGAAGTGTTGGACAAAATCTTTTTCAAAAGTTGCAACGAAACAGTAAAAAAAATTATCACTATCGTCGTCGATTACATGCAAGAGGTCGTATCTGGAGAATAATCACTCCAAATCACATATGCTTAAGTTGTTCTTCCCAAACCTTTAAAAATCCTCGTTGGGCCACATCCTGGCATGACCATCACGTCGAAGCAGAAGTTCGAGCTCAAGCGCTTCATCAAAGAGCTTGAGTCGCACCGCGGCAGGCACACGGAGCTCGTCACCGTCTACGTGCCGGCAGGTTATGACCTGACAAAAGTCATCAACCACCTCGCTGATGAGCAGGGCACGGCAAGCAACATCAAGAGCACAAGCACAAGAAAGAACGTGATCGACGCGCTTGAGCGCATGATCCAGCACCTTCGGGTGGTCGCCCGCACCCCCAAGAACGGCCTTGCTGCATTCAGCGGCAATGTCGCCGAACGTGAAGGCCAAAGCGACGTGAAGGTCTGGTCGATCGAACCGCCGGTGCCGCTCAATGTCCGCATCTATCGCTGCGACAAGGAGTTTGTCGTCGACCCATTGCAGGACATGTGTGCAGACAAGGAGATCTTCGGCCTTGTCGTCATGGACCGCCGCGACGCGATCATCGCAGAGCTTCGCGGCAAGAGCATCAATGTCCTCGTCAAGACGCACTCCGAAGTGCCAGGAAAATTCCGTGCGGGGGGACAGTCCGCGCAGCGCTTCGAGCGCAACCGCGAGCTTGCCGCAAAGGCGCATTACAAGAAGGTTGCCGACTACATCAAGGAGCAATGGCTTGGAAAAGCGGAGCTTCGAGGAATCATCGTCGGCGGGCCCGGCCCGACAAAATACGAGTTCGCAGAAGGGAATTACATCACCGACCAGCTCAAGCAGAAGATCATCGCGATCAAGGATCTCAGTTATACTGAAGAGTTCGGCCTGCAAGAGCTCATCGACAGGTCCCAGGACGTGCTTGCCTCCGAAGAGATCGCAAAGGAGAAGGCGGTCATGCAAGGGTTCTTTGCGCTGCTGCACAAAAAGCCAGGAATGGTCGCTTACGGCAAGGATGAGGTCAGGAAGTTTCTTGATATGGGTGCAGTCGACAAGCTCATCCTCTCTGAAAAGCTCGATGATACGACGATGGACGAGCTCGAGAAGATCGCAAGGGACCTTGGCTCTGAGGTGTACATCATCTCGACGGATACGCGTGAAGGGGTCCAACTCGCGGAGATGGGAAAGGTCGTGGCGACGCTGCGCTACGAGGCTAATATATAGAGCGACCGGTACTCCGGAATCTTTTTTCTTGCGTCATAATGCACATGGTAGATGCGGTGTGTAAAGTCTGGCAGGCAATGCCTGATCCTGACTACGAGAGGATTGAACATGGCTGGCGTCGCTCCCATACCGTGCAGCATGACAATAGGATAGTTTGGCATCATCACAAGGTCCTGGATGAACGTGCGGCCAAGATAGGGAGAGAGCATCGCATTGATGTGAAAACTTCTCCTGCACTCATACTGCCGGTCAGCAAGACGCATGATGCCATGCGGATAAGGAACGAGCAGGTCCCATCGGGCAAAAAGATTGACAAAGTGCACATTCTTCCGGATGTACTCTCCCCGTCGTCCTCGAAACTCTTCATCGAGCTTTGTGAGATACTCGCTTCCAGGCGCCATCTGCCCAATAACACCCTCATCCAAACCAAGACGTCTTGAGACTCCGCCAAGCGCACCAAGCGGCGTCCCCCCATGAGGAGTCACCCACATGAAGCAGCCAGATACCCGCTCCGGCAACGCCTGCGCGTATGCGCGCGCGTGAAGGCCGCCAAGACTGTAACCGACAAGATGCACCTTTTCTTTTCCGGTCTCCTGCAATGCCTGCTCGACGACATCGTCGAGCGAACCGTACCGTTGCCGGTGAGAATCGATGAACTGGCCGACGGCATTCGGGATGATATGAGTTGTCTGCCGGAGGCCAAAGGACAAGAACCGGAAAAAATCGTGGAGTGGTCTGTGTCGTTGAGGCTGTCGCCGCTTCATCGCACACCGATGTTCTCCAAATCGTATTCCGAGAGTTCGCCAAGAACCTTCTCGCAAAAGTCAATCGCGCTGCGATAGTAGACGTCAACAGGGTCTCGATCGTTTGCGATAAGCACATCTATGATAGGTGTGTTGCCTTCGGGATCGCGATTGAGCCCCTTGAGGTATTGGTGTCGATAGCCAAGCACGGCTTTCTCCGGATTCCGCCAGGACTGCAGACGCTCCCAGATGTTGTTCACCAGATGCCGGATCTTCTTGACCTTTGTTGCCGCATCGATGCCTTCGAGCCTTGCAAACTCATTGTACCATTCGCCGGGAATCCTGATCGCGTCCCGCACTTCGTCCGTGCCGCCGTGGCGTCTCGCATACACGCGCCCGATGACGGAATTGAGCGCCTTTGCCTTGTCCTCGATCGACTGGATGTATCGGTCGATCATGCGCGCGTCATCCGAGCGCAGTTCCGGATTGATCCGGAATTCCTCCTTTGGAGATTCTTGGTCAAGGTCCGGATCGACATCGTGGAGATCTTCGTCAAGCTCCTGCTTTTCCTGCTCCTCAACGACGCGGCCCTCGACGGTGCCCAAAAGGAGGCTTATGAGCACGAAGAGAAATGACGTGATAAAATTGAGCGCGGTCACGTTTGGAACATCGATGTTGAGGAATAGCGGGTGCGCGCTCATCGTTCCAAAAAGGAAGAACCCGCCGCAAAGCACAAGCGGGATTGCGATGAGCACAAGCTTCCGGTGGGCCTCGACGAAGTCAAATACGGCGACCGCAAATACGATCGTGAGCAGCGTGGGCAGGAAGCCGACAAAGACATTGGACATCGCGGCCTGCGAGAGCGCGGCAACCACAAACACGAAGATGATGAAACAGAAGAAATAGGCGATGCCAAAAAGGGTCTCGACGTGCTTGAAGCGCTGGCGCAGCGCGACAAGCGAGAAAGGGATCTCTTTTGGAATATCCGCATGCCGCTTGCGCACAAGGCGGAACGCCTCATCAACCGCCTGCCGGTCATAGCCATGGGCAAGGAGCTGCTCTTTGATGAGGCGCGGCTCGAAGCCGGCGTCGAGCGTCGATTTGACATAATCGACAATCTCATCGGGGACTTCGCTCATGCGCTATCGACCTCTTTTGCTTCGAAAACCTCTCATTTTATGATATATAAATGCTTCTAATCGAGCGGCACGTTCCAGCGA
>CAZRZZ010000066.1:0-6956 GCA_964604755.1 uncultured Methanosarcinales archaeon
GGCCCGACTGGCGGCTACTGTGGCGCGGCGTGCATCCCGGATACTGACCCATCTGGTAGGCCGGTTCCCGGTGAAGCGTCCTGCGAGGACGGACGGGACAATGACTGTGATGGCAATGTCGACTGTGCGGATTCCGACTGCGCAGCGTACCCAAGATGCGCTGCAGCGCCGGCGGCCGCGGACTGTCAGGATGGGGATGGTGGTGATGATCCGGCGACGGCATCATACGCAAAGATACTCTCCACGGGAACCGTCTATGAGGATGTATGTAGTACTTCCCGGGAACTCAAGGAAAGGGCATGTTCAGGAGATGTTATGACCTCATCGCTTCATGACTGTACCATTGGAAGCGGGTCCTGTGAGGCAGACCTGGCAAGCGGATACGATTACTGCGCACCGCCAGTGGATTATTGCCAGGATATGGATGCCGGCTCCGATCCGACCACTCCAAGCTTCGTACGTTTCCGCAGAACCGTACCAACAGCGGTGGAGGAAGGTATCGCGCGCGACTCGTGCTCGTCAACGACGCTCCTTGTAGAACTGGGATGCTCAGGTACGGGGCGAGTGTTGGCCAGCGTCGACTGCACATCGCTTGACCCCACCTGGAAATGCCAGGTGACCGGATCGGGTGATTCGTTCTGCGCCCCGCCGGGCACGGCCATGTCGTACACGGAGCGCGCGGACTTTTGTTCCGACGCTGATGGAGGAGACAATCCAATGGTGCCAAGCGCGCTCAAGTTCCGCAGCCGCGGCACAGAGTTCGAGTTTGTCGAAACGTGCAAGGATGCCACGACAGTCATGGAGTACTGGTGCACTGCGACTGGAATGACCGCGTCGGCCAAGCCATGCCCTGCCGGCACGTTCTGCCGCGAGAACGCAAGCGGACAGGCGTATTGCGGATAAGCTCCGCTTCCTCCAGGAATGAGGTGAACCAATGGAAAAGCTCGTCATCCTGGCAAGCATCGTATTGATTTTTTTTGTCGTCGGCTGTGCGCCAAAAGGAGTGCCGCCGGAGCCATCACCACCGGGATTGTCCGACACGCTCGTCGGCCAGGCGTTCCGGCCGGGGATGGTCATCGTGGACGATTACTCTCCCCCGTGGGACATTGCTACAGGAGAGATAATATTCTCGATCACCCCGGAAGGCTTTAGCGATGCGACTAGCAGCATATCGCTTGGCTTGACCGTGAATAGTGATGGTTACATCTATTATCAGGGTTACTATTACGACCAGCGTGCCGGCGGATGGACGCCCTTCGAATACGACGGGTCGCGCTTTATGGTCAGCGACGCACCGACAAACTGGATAGAGGGCACCGCGACAGCGGCGCTTGACTTTGCTGCTCCTTTTGATCGCTTCCGCGCTGGCGAGAATTATGTACTCGTGTATATCTGCAAGTGGGATGCGGGCTGGCGATGCGGGCCACGCACACTCGATGATATAATGCACCGCTGGACAATCCAGTCATTCACGCTCTGCGGCACTGGTCAGGTTGTCGATGGCGCGGCATGCCGTGCTAGTGAAGGAGCCATCACGGAGCTTTGCTTCAACGGAGCCGATGACGACCACGACGGCACTATGGACTGTGCCGATACGGACTGCGCAGCGTATCCGGCATGCGCGGGAGCAGCAGCGACAGCCGCCGCAGCCCCTGCATGCGTCCCTGACAAGGACGGCACAGGTGTTCCGTTCACAAGCGAGATAATCTGCAACGATGGCCGCGACAATGACTGCAATGGCGCGATTGATTGTATGGATTCTGACTGCGCAGGGTATTCGGCTTGCGCCGAAGCGGCGGCCCCTGCGTGCGTCCCTGATAAGGACGGCACGGGCACCCTGGTAGCCGGTGAGGCATCCTGTGAGGACAGCCGGGACAATGACTGCGATGGCGCGATTGATTGTGCGGATTCCGACTGCGTAGCGTATCCGGCATGCGCTCCAGCGCCGGCACCAACCCCATTTACCTGCACGGATACCGATGCAGGCAATGACCCAAGGACCATTGGGAAGATAACTCGCAGCAACACCACCTGGACGAGGAGCTGGCCTGATGCGTGCTCAACACCAGCAAAGCTTCTCGAGTATTTCTGCAATCCTGATGGATCCACCAATCGCTCGACTATCACCTGCCAGTCCGTCGATTCTGCTTTTGAGTGCGTGCGCACGTGGAAGGGCGCCTATTGCGGTGTGCCCATCTCCTGCACCGAGACCGATGCAGGCCTCGATGCAAGGGCCGGTGGAAGGACCACCTCTCGCAATGCAACTGGCGGTGTGGTAGATGACAAAACAGATCGGTGCTCGTCGCCAGCGAAGCTCACCGAGTACTTCTGCGCTCCAGATGGGTTTGTGGAACAACAAGTGTCAATAGCTTGTGCAGATATAGATCCTGTATTTGGGTGCGTGGCTGATCCGCCCGGTGCGTACTGCGGTGTGTCCCGGTCCTGCACGGACTCGGACGGTGGTGCGAATGGGAATGTCGGCGGGAGGGTCAATGTGGTCGATGCGTCCGGTGCGACGACGTCATATACTGACACCTGTGATGGTAGCGGGGCAATGGTGAAGGAGGCCAGCTGCACGGGCACGTCCGCGAATTTCACGGTCATCGACTGCACGGTATCAGGGCTTTCCTGTCAAATCGACTCGAACGGGCTTGCATACTGTGGTGTTCCACCCTCCTGCACAGATTCTGATAGCGGCGTGGATGAAAGGACTGGTGGAAAGGTCACGGCTGTTGATACCTCCGGAAGGACAACGTTATATAAGGATACCTGTGATGGAACGGTGAGGGTCAAAGAGGCCAGCTGCACGGGCACGTCCGCGAATTTCACGGTCATCGACTGTGCGGCGTCGGGGCTTTCCTGTCGGACGGACTTCGAAGGGCTTGCTTTCTGCGCTTAAGCTTCTATCTTTTCTTTTTTCTTCTTTCAGGGTATGCACGAACAAACGCGAGAAGAAAAAGTGAGAAGTGATAGGGGTTAGTACTTTTTTTTCGCTTTTCCGAACTTCTTTTCCTCAATCTTCTTCATGTCCTGCGCGATCCTCTCTTTTGCCTTCTCGACGCGCGCCTTGATTTTGCCGCCTGCCTTCTTGACGAAGTCTTCCATCATCAACGACCAGTCCCACGTAATCATATTGATGTTCTTGATGCGGTTCCCATAGCTTTGCAGGAAGACGAGGCTCTCGAGCGGCATGCGCGGCGGTGCGGGTACGATCTCATCAGCGTAGCCGAGTGTAAGGATAAGACGCGGCGTCGCCCGGTCAGGGATTCCGACGGCCTCGATGAGCAGCGTCCTCTCAAACGCGCCGACCCAGCACGTCGCGAGGTCCTGTGCTGTGGCCGCAAGCATCATGCTCATCGCGACGCATGCGGCATCCGCGATGCTGTATTCCTCGCCGCGCTCATCGTAGTGCTGGACTGCCTTCTCCGGATTGGAGCATATCACGATGTGGATCGGCGCCGTCTCCATCCAGACCTGGTTGAGGCACGGAGTCGCGATCGCCTCCTTTTTCTTCGCATCCGTCACGATCACAAATTTCCAGTCCTGCAGGTTTCCTGCGCTTGGCGCATGACGGCCAGCCTCAAGCACGTCGATGACCTTGTCCCACTCCACGGAGACGGGCAGGTATTTTCGGATACTGCGCCGCTTCCTGATCGCATCAAGGACGTCCATGCCCTGATTTGAGGCGGGACCGTATTTATATCTTTTGTATCCCGTTGCATAAGAAACTATATAAAATCGCTGGCAGAACGCCAGTGCATGCGATTTGCAACGCTCGCGGACACGTACGAGCAGATCTTTGCCGCAAAGGGGCGCCTTGAGAAGACAAAGGCCATCGCGGACCTTCTCGCGACGCTTCCTGCCGATGATCTTGAACGCGTCGTTCTCCTTCTCCAAGGCAGTGTCTTTGCCGATTTTGATGAGCGTAAGATTGGCGTCGCCGCACGGCTTGCGCTCAAGGCCATCACGCTTGCAACCGGAATCCCTGCCGAAAAGATCGAAAAGGATTGGTCGGTGATCGGGGACCTTGGCATCGCTTGCGCAAACGCGACAAGGGCAAAAAAGCAGGTCACGCTCTTCTCTTCGTCGCTTGACACCAAAAAAGTTTTTGACAACCTGCAGAAGCTCGCCTCTCTTGAAGGCGCAGGGACCGTCGACCGCAAGGTGAAGCTCATCGCTGAACTTCTCACGAACGCGACGCCAATCGAAGCGATGTATATCATTCGCATCGCAATCGGGAGCTTGCGCGTCGGGATCGCGCAAGGCACGCTTCGCGACGCAATCGCATGGTCTTTCCTGTACGACAAGCAGAGGCTAGGGTACGACGGCGAGAAAAAGACAATCGATCCGCTGGATCGTGAGGAATACAATCAGATCATTGGCGCCGTCCAGCACGCATACGATTTGCACGGCGATTTTTCGCACGTTGCACGCATTGCAAAAGAGGGCGGCCTTGATGCGCTCAATACTATCGCTATTACGGTTGGCCGTCCGATCCGGGTCATGCTCTGCCAGAAAGCGCAGAGTATCGAGGACGCGTTTTTACGTGTTGGATGCCCTTGCGCGCTCGAATACAAATATGACGGCTTTCGCATCCAGGTGCACAAATCCGATAACGGCACAATCACTCTATTCACGCGGCGCCTTGAAAATGTCACGCGGCAGTTTCCTGACATCGCTTGCCATGTCCGGGACCATGTCAACGGGGAGTCGTTTATCATCGACTGCGAGGCCGTCGGCTTTGACCCTTCATCCGGGAAGTACCTTCCCTTCCAGCATGTCAGCCAGCGCATCCGGCGCAAACATGACATCGAAGAGCTTGCCAGGCGTCTTCCCGTCGAGATCAATGTCTTTGATGTCATCCATTACAACGGCAGGACGCTGATGTCCATACCCTATCGGGAACGCCGCAAACTCCTTGTCCGGATTGTCGATGCAAAAGAGAAAAAGATCATCCCTTCGAGACAGATCATTACCGGAGATGACAACGAGGCGCGCATATTCTACGACGAGGCCGTCAAGGCAGGCGAGGAGGGCGTCATCGCAAAGAGCCTTGATAGCCCTTACCGGCCGGGAAGCCGCGTCGGATTCCAGGTCAAGATCAAACCCGTCATGGAAACCCTCGACCTTGTCCTCACCGGCGCCGAATGGGGAGAGGGAAAGCGCAGCGGCTGGCTTGCCTCATTTACCGTCTCCTGCTATGATGAGGAGTCTGGCGAGTTTGTCGAGATCGGCCGTGTCGGCACGGGCATCAAGGAGATTGAGAGCGAATCTGACGAAGAAGCCGTCACGTTCGAGGCGCTCACGGAGCTCTTGCGGCCGTGCATCGTCTCCGAAGCAGGAAAGACTGTCGTGATACGCCCCTCCCTTGTTATCGAGGTCAAATTCGAGGAGATACAGAAAAGTCCAACCTATTCAAGCAGATATGCGCTGCGATTTCCGCGGCTTGTCCGCATCCGGGAAGATAAGGATGCGATGGATGCGAGTTCTCTCTCTTTTGTAGAGGATCTTTATTACGCGCAGCAGGAGTAGTTTGGTTGCGCCCACATAAATGTTTATGAATCCCTACGTCCTCCCCTCTTTATGGCAGGACGGGTGTGGAAAGGTCTCAAGTATATGCTCCTCGCCCTTGGCACGGCGTTTGGCATCTCAAGCGGTGCGGTGATGATCAAGGCGCATGAGCACGATGAACGGACCGCGACCATCACGTACGGTCAGCTTCAGGACATCGTCGCGGATGAGAATCCCATCATCACTCACCTTGATATCTCCCTTCTGCGGGGCAATCGGGATTTTGAAGAGTTCGTCACGATCGCGCTTGGCGATGACGTGGACTTCTCTGACCGGCCGCCGCATTATCCGGCGCTTTTTGATGCGGTCTTGCGCGACCAGGTCGAGCTCCATTACGAGGCTTCAAGGCAAGAGAAGTGTACAAACGATCTTTGTTACCCGTCCCCATCGACAGTGGAAGGATTAATCACCCTTGCTGCACGCATCACGGAGTCGAATCTCGAGTACGACCATCGAGCACATTTCATCAATCATACTGAACAGGCGTTTGACAACGAGCACGTACTTCGGGGTCTTGTGGAGTTTATTATCCGTTCCGCCGAGGTCGGCGTGGAGTATGCTCACGTTTCTCGTATGGCGCCTGATGAAACCCTCAATTATGGGAAAGGCATGTGCGAACAATATGCCTATGTCTTCAACACGACGCTGCGTCGTCTTAATAGAATGTTTGGATCCCCCTATGACTTATCCGTCGGCACGATCGCATCGGCACCGGGCAACCCGCGCAATGCATTCTACGAAGGATTGTCACGGCTTCTTAACCTCTATTATTTCCATCGAAACTCTGGACGGGTACCCCACGTCTCGAACGTTATCATCACCCATGACCCGCACCGGCTTGAAAATCCGCGCCTTTATTTTGTCGACCCCCAGCACATCGATCCGTTCGTTGATGAAGACCAGATAATCAATATTGATCGTGAACTATTCGCCCGATATGGTGCAGCGCTCACGCTCGCCGAGGACTATTCTGTGCGCACTTATTCCCGACGGCACGACTTTGACTATAGCGGCGCACTATGGGACCACATCGTCATCGATGATACCTCTGAACGCATCCTCATCGATCATCTTGGTGTGCGAGAAGACATCGTGCAATACATCAGGGATCATACTGATCCGACGATCCTGACGCTCTCTGAGATTGGTGCACTCCAGCGATACGACGGCGAGGCGGACGTGGATGAACTCATCGACTACTTTGACTGGACGGGCTGGCTTGTCTCCCGCCTTCGGGAACACCGCAGGGAGAGGACGCGTGTCGAACCCTTCCTTCTCCGTCTCGATGCTGGCATGCCAGAGGACGCTGGAATCCCAATGCAGGAAGATCGACGGTAAAACTTTATAAATTCTCAAGCAATAAGTGTCCCCATGGTGGTAGGCAG
>CAZRZZ010000067.1:0-6718 GCA_964604755.1 uncultured Methanosarcinales archaeon
AGATTAGAGAGCAGCAACAGGGGCTTGGCAAGCTTCTTACTGATCTGCGGAAGATTGAGCAGGGAGCCGCCAAAAAGAAGACGGCGAAGCGATAGCACACGATACCATTCGTATGCGCGAAGATGCGCAATCATTTTATATTCTCTTTCTTCAGGCAGGGCTTATGCCAGCAGTGCCCATGCCAGACATCATCCACATCGATGGCGCACACGAAGAGGGTGGTGGGCAGATCGTCCGCACGGCGCTTGCACTCTCCACGCTCACCGGGCGGCCATTCTCCATCACTGACATCCGGAAAGGAAGGTCAACGCCAGGCCTTAAGATGCAGCACCTCTTTGGCATCAAGGCGCTCGAGGCGCTCTGCAGTGCAACAAGCGTCGGAGCAAAACTTGGCGCAACATCCCTTGATTTCTTCCCAAAACAGATCAAAGAGCGCACGGTTGATATTGATATTGGCACCGCCGGCTCGATCACGCTTCTCTTACAGGCAGTACTTCTACCGTGCGTCTTCGCAAAGCGCCCGGTGCGCATGCGTATCACCGGAGGCACCGATGTCGCATGGAGCATGCCGATAGATTATCTCAAGGAGGTGTACCTTCCGCACCTGCAGAAATATGCAGAGGTGACGGTTTCCTTGCAGAGACGCGGGTACTACCCGAAAGGCGGGGGCTTGGTCGAAGTTGCTGTCAAGCCGAAGTTCACGATGGAGACCATCGCGGACGCTCCAATGATCAACCTTATCCGGCAAGGTGATCTGCAGAATATCAAAGGCATATCGCACGCCTCCGAATCATTGTCCGCAAGGCACGTCGCTGAGCGCCAGGCGCTCGCCGCAAAGAACACGCTCAAGCGGCTTGGCGTGAACATCGGCATCCAGACGGAATACGGTAGCACGCTCTCTGACGGATCGGGCATGACTCTTTTTGCGCAGTACGCGACGCGCGATGATGAGATCGATTCTGCAAACCCGGTACGTCTTGGTGCAGACGCGCTTGGCGAAATTAGCGTTCGCGCCGAGGTCATCGGCGAGAGCGCCGCAAAGAAGCTTCTTGGCGAGATGGACTCCGGCGCCGCGGTGGATTCCCATCTTGCAGACAACCTCATCCCGCTTCTTGGCCTTATTGGCGGCGAGATGAAAGTCTCAAAAATAACTCCACATACCAAGACAAACATGTATGTGACTGAGCTGTTCCTTGGCAGGCGGTTTGAGGTGGAAGGGAATACCCTTCGAGCAAAGCTGGTATCAGGGAGCGGATGATTAAGCCGACAGGGCAGCAAGTTCGATATCCGTCTTCAATTCGAGAACTTCATAATAGATGCGCTTCTTCTGCTCCTTGTCGATATCGAGCTTGCGGTACATCGGCTGGATGCGGCGGTAGCACTCGCGCGCATGGGGGATGTCGCCGTTGGCGATCGCCTCCCGCGCATCCGCGATGACCGTGTAAATCTCAAGGTCCTGTGCAGACTTCGCTTCGATGACTTCATGGCGCACGTGCTGCGCCTTTGGACGCATCATATCAGAGAATGCCTTCGCCTCGAAACGTTCATGCTCAACGTCATCTTCTTCATGACGCAGCTCTTCGTACGATTTATCGAGCGCATCTTCCTTGCGGTCAAGCATATAGCGACGCTTCTTGAGGTCTTTTTGGACTTTCTTGATCTCATCAAGATCGGCGAGGCGGGCGACCTTCTTGTTGATCTCAATCTCAAGGGATTCGCGTTCGACCTCAAGCTCACTCTTGATCCTGGCATACGTGTCGATAAGATTATTCTTTTTCTCCTCAAGATCCTTAAGCTCGTGCCGCAGGGATGAAAGCGTGATGGCCGCATCTTTGCGCTCCACCACCTCTGCGATCTCCTTTTCGAGCTTCGCAAGTGTTTCTCCAAGCGATTTGATATTCTCCTTGTATTCCTTTGTCTCCTCGATGCGCGCGATCCTCTTGGCAAGCTCATCGCGCTGCCGGAGAAGATCCTTTTCAACGGAGGAGAGGTCATTCTCCTTTTGTGCAAGCCCCTCCTTTTTCTTGCGCTCCCATTCCGCCACTGCGCGTTTCATCTCCTCTTCAAGCTCGAACACGTCATCCTTCTTCTTGCGTTCAAACTGCTCAATCTCTTTGCTGCGCTGCTCAAGCGCGGCGCGCTGCTTTGCAATCGCGGACTTGAGCTCATGCTCGCGTGCCTTGAATTCATCCTTGAGCTCTTTTTCTTTGAGAGCAAGCTTGTCCTGCTCGCGTGCGACATCCTTTTCCTTCTCTTCGAGGCTCTTGATAACCCTAAGAAGCTCTTTTTCTTTTTCATCGAGCAATGCGCGGTCACGCTCAAGTTCCTTGATGCGCTTGAGGATCTCCTCTTCGCGGGCGCGCAGAAGCTTCTCGTCTGTCTCCATGTCCTGCATCCGGTCGATAACCTCGCGCTCCTTCTTCGCAAGGAGATCTTCGCTCTCTTTGAGGTCTTTGAGATAGCTCTCCTTCTCTTCGATCTTCCGCTCGAGCTGCTGTTTGCGTTTCTCAAGCTCGACGATCTGGTTTTGCATTTGTGTGAGCGCCTCTTCGAGCTCGCGCTGGCGCTCCCTGATCGTGATGGAGAGCTTCTTTGTGCGGTCAGCGACCTCTTTTTCATATGCCTTGCGGCCCGCTTCGATCTCGGCCTCAAACGCTCTCTTGCGCGCCTCGATGTCCGCTTCAAGCTCACGGATCTGGTCTTCAAGCTCTTTGTGACGCACGACGAGCCTGGATTCGATATGGGCGCGTTTTTTCTCAATCTCTTTCTCGAATTCAGCATTGCGGCGCTCCAGCGTCGAACTTAATTGTGCAACCTCTGCTTCAAGGGACCTCTTCTGCCGGAGGAGGCGGCGTACTTCCTTCTTTGGAATGTCCCCTGTCTTTCCCGATAGATCTGCCCTTCCCTTCTCGAGCTCCTTGATCTCCTGTTCGAGTTCAGCACGCCTTTTCCTGAGCTCCTTCTCCTTTGCGTGCTGTTCACGCTCAATATCTTTGAGCATCTCTGACCTGCGCTTTTCGATCTCCTTTTCGATCCGGTCAAGCTCCTCATGAAGCTCGCGCTTTCGCTTTGGTACATCGGCGAGGTCTCCGTCGACGATGCGTTTTTTGAGCTCGTGCTCGAGAGCTTCTACCTGCTCCTTGCGCGCACGAAGCGCCTCGTCGCGCTCGTCAAGCTGGTGCTTTTTCTTGCGAAGGAGCGCATCGAATTCCTGCTCGCGTTTGGCGAGCCGTGCATCAAGGGCTTCCTCTTTTTTGCGCGTCTCCTCCTCCATCTGGGCAACCTTTTGCTGGTAGGACCCAAGCTCGCCTTCCCGTCTTGCGATCTCGTCGAGCTGCGTCTTGCTCAGCTTGCGCTCGTTATGCAACTGCCGGCGGAGTTCATGGAGCTTCTCTTTCTCTTTTTTGATAGAGGATTTGAGCCTCTCTTTTTGATCGAAAAGGTTCTTCACCGTCGACAGGAACGTGTCGGAGGTATTTGCTGCTGATTTTTGGATGCGCTCTTCCATATCCTGTAACGTGCGCTCTTTCTTCTCCAGCTCCCGCAGGCGATTGGCAATCTCCGTTTCGTGTAGGGCAAGCTCCCCTTCCTTGCGTGCAAGATCAGCACGCTGCCTGTCAAGCGTTGCCGCCATCTTTTCCATGCGCTTGTCCTTGCGCCCAAAAAATCCCCTGAGCGGCTCTTTCTGCCGTTTTTTAATCTGCGAGTCGAGTTCTGCAAGTTTGCTCTTGCGCGTCTCAACCTCATCGAAGAGCCTTTGTTGCTCCTTATGGAGGCGATCGACCTCTTTTTGGAGCTTCTTTTGTTTCCCTGGAAGAGAACTATCCAACTTATCCATCAGGGTCTCTTTGCGCCGGGCATCACTCCCGGCCTTCTTGGGGCCTTGCTCTTTTTTGAGGAGTTTTCTAAAGAAGGATGCGTATGCTGTCTTTCTCTTCGGCGTTGGAGGCGGACCAAGGACATCGTCCATCTCCTGGAACTCTTTCTTTACCATTACCAACCCCAAACAAGCGCAATGGTGAAATGATTTAAATAATTTTGTCTTCATTCAAGAGTGAAATAAGCGGATGGTTTCGGAAAAGATCAAAGCAAAAAAGAAAAGAAGGAATAACACCTATCTATCCGATCACGATCTCGAACTCTGGCGCGCGGTTCACGTTCTTGACCATGATGGTGACATCTTTGGACACCATGTCCTTGTCGTCTGTTGCCGTGATCGTGACGGTGTGTGATCCCGCATCATCAAAACCAGTCGTCCTGGATGTCGTGCTCATCCATCCGCTGATGGTTGATTCTACCGTATCCTCCTTGTCCTCATCGGAGATGGCAACGTCGAGCTTGACCGTCTCGCCTTCGAAGACCTCGATCGTGTCAGGAACGCTGATCACGGGCGGACTGTTCGCCTTGAGAACCTCGATGATGACGGACTTTGTCGTGGACTTGCCAAACTCGTCCGTCGCAGTCACATAAACCTCATAGACATTCGCATCTCCGCGCTTTGTCTGCCACTGCCCATTTTGATCGAGTGGAGGGCTGTAGGTATAGGTCACCGCATCACCGTCCGGGTCGCTTCCTGCAACAGTAATCCTGACAGGATTGCCCTCCGTCACGGTGACCTTTGGCGTTGCGCCCTGCGTCTCTTGCGATGAAGTATCCATCGCATCCGTTGCGTCGGTCACTGTTACGGGTTCTTCATCAACAGCGGGTTCATCCGCGCTCGCGTCGTCATCCGTCTTCGCGACAGTGACGGGCTCTTTCGTGACCGTTTCTTCTTGAGGAGCAATCGTCCTGGTGATGTCCTTCGTGAACTCATCGGAGAGTTCGCCAAGGCGGGCAGCTGCGTCAAGGGGTTTGGCTCTTTTGTATCCTGCGTCGTAGCATCCCGCTATGGCAAGGAGGATAAGCAGGCAGCAAAGAAACGACATCAACCGGAAAACCTTGTTCATGATATCCACCTCGGAAAATTTTGTCATCGTCGAGTCAGAAAGAGTTATTTATATTTTGTGGTAGTCAATTCCGTGCCGTGGTCTTTGTTGCGATCCTGAAATACGTCCTCCAGAAAAAACTTTTTAAAGAAGGAAATCTCTATTTATAAGAAAAGAGGTGGATGCATGGTCGTCGATCTTTTGACAAACATTGGAAGTCTTTTTTCGAATTTTCTAAGCGAAGTCCTGATGGGCACGGTCGTTCTTGTCCCAAAGCTTATTATGGCGCTCTTGATCCTTATCTTTGGATATCTCATCGCCTCTTTGGTCGGATGGCTCATAGTGTCCGTCCTGGATCGGCTCCACTTCGATAAGCGCATGCAAAAGGCGTGCCATGTCGATCTTGGAAAGTTCGAGCTCTCTGATCTTGTCGGCTCCCTTGCCAAGTGGTCCGTATTCCTGCTCTTCCTTGACCCTGCGATGGCAAAGCTCATACCGGATAAGGGGATCTTTGTGTGGCGTGTCATCGGATGGCTTCCGCACGTGATTGCTGGCGTCATCGTGATCCTTGCTGGCGTGGTCCTTGCCCAATATGTCTCTGCAAAGGTCCACAAGACAAAGATCAAAGGAGCCGACTGGTTTTCCCGCCTCATCTATTGGACGATCATCGTGCTTGTCGGCGTCGTCGGCCTTGGCCAGATTGGGATCAACACGGCCCTCATCGAGAACATCATCCTCCTCGTCGTCGGAGCGATGTCCGTCGGCCTTGCGCTCGCGCTTGGCATCAGCCTGGGACTCGGGCTCAAGGATGATGCAAGGGGCATTGTCAAGCAGCTCAGGAGATAATGCCATTTTCTCTTGGTCCTTTTTCTTTTTTTATGAAAACGCATAAATAGTCCAGTGGTATCGATACCGCCATGGCGCGGCCGACAAAAAAGATGGTGAAATCTTCTGTGCACAATCATGACCGTGACGCGCGCGGAGAATACCTTCGGGATATCATCCTTGGCGGGCAGGACGGGCTTGTCAATGTGCTTGGCATCGTGCTCGCCGTCGCCATGGCGACGCATGATACAAGGATTGTGCTTGTCGCGGGCCTTGCTGCGACGTTTGCAGAATCCATCAGCATGGCGGCTGTGGCATATACATCAAGCAAAGCGGCGCTTGCGTACTATCTTGCACGCCTTGGCAGGGCAAAAGAACAAGTCAAGTTCCATCAGGCGGATGCCCGACAAGAGATTCGTGCGCTCTACCGCAGGAAAGGATTCTCCGGCAAATCTCTCGATAAACTTGTAGAACGCATTGCCCGCTCGCGAAAACTTGCCTTGCAGACGCTCATCGAGGCGCGCAAGCTCTCGTCTGATGAGTATCAATCTCCAAAAAAGGATGCGGCGATCGTGGGATTCTCCGCCGTGCTCGGCTCATGCGTGCCGCTTGCTCCGTTCTTCTTTGCCGATGTCGCGCAGGCGATGGTTCTTTCGGTTATTGTCTCTTCTCTTGCGCTTTTCGCCACTGGTGCATACAAAGCAAAGATTACTATTGGGGTTTGGTGGAGAAGCGGACTTGAGATCTTTGCCGTCGGCATGACTGCCGCGATCGCCGGCTTCCTGATCGGGTACTTCTTCGGGGCGATGTGAGTGGTGCTTGAGCCGCGCGAAAGGCACCAGTCACGGGTCATTCTCATCAGGAAATCAGCTGTCCTCCTGCTCAAGCGCACCGATGGGAAGGGGTGGGAGACACCGGGAGGGTGGGTGCAGCACGAGGAGTCTCCACATCGCGCCGCGATACGCGAG
>CAZRZZ010000068.1:0-6648 GCA_964604755.1 uncultured Methanosarcinales archaeon
GTCTTGTAAGTTCTGGTTCCTCTTTTGGAGCTTCTTGAACTCCTTGTATTCCCCAATCGTCTTTCCAAACGTCGCCTTGCTGATCTCATTGGTGAGTATCGCGAACTCCTTTTCTGTCGTGACGTCGCGGTTTTTCCATTCATCGGTGAGTTCCTGCCGTATCGCAATCCCACGCAGCCGCTTGTCAATCCATCCTTTTGGATACCCTTTGAGTTCGTAATATTTTTTATTCTGTTTTGGCCAAGTTCAGGGTTTTCTATCTCTTCTATTCGTTCATAACCGACCTTTGCTAACCACAGTTTGAACGGCTCCGCTCTGGGAGAAGGAATGGACTGGATTATCCTAAAAATTCCTTCCGTATTGGAGCAATTCATCTCTTGGGAACCACCGGATGTCTGGATTGGAAGGGTATGTACAAATTGTACCCACCCTTTAGAGAGTTCCTCATCTCTTTTTCTCATCTTGTTTATGTATTGCTTGGGATCCTTCGAATCAGTAAGGGCAAACACGATATCTTCGACTACAAACCACCATTCTCCTTTATGCCACGTTCTTCGTATGTTCGTTCCATGAAACACGACGAGCTTATTCATAGAAAGAAAGAGTTGGCTTGAAGTTTAAATACTTTAAGAGCATGCCTGTCTTGTGGGAAGTGGACGCTCGTTCACTCCCGGTGATATGGCAATCCTTTCTTGATAGCCAATGCGCGATAGAGCTGCTCGACAAAGACGAGCTCTGCAAGCTCGTGCGGGAGCGTCATCATCGAGAGGGATAAGATTTTGTCCGCTCGGCTAAGCACGCTCTTGCCAAGACCCTCCGGGCCGCCGATGCAGAATACGATTTCTTTGTGTTCAAGCTGTGCGTTGGCAAGCCACTCGGAGAACTCGACGCTTGTCGTCATCTTGCCGTGTTCGTCGAGTGCGACAAGGTAGGCACTGCCGGCCGCCTTGAGGATTGCCCCTGCCTCTTTCTCTTTTGTCGAATCGTTGACCATGACGATATCGAAGGGAATGAAGCGACGGATGCGTGACGTGAAGTGCGCTATCTGTGAGGTATATTCCCTGTTTTTCCCGACAACGATGAGTTTCATTATTCTTGCCTGTTCGTGTAGTTTGGTGTTAGTGCCATGTGATGCCATCTCGTCGACAACTATGCGCTCACGTTATGGGGCAGGTGCGACACGCGTGTCTGGTGTGCCATGGCCCCACTCCGGACATGGCACCAACCCACAGGACGCATGCACATCGTTGTTGCTTGGTTAGACAACGCATGGCACAGTCCCATGGCGCAATAAACCACTTATATACCCAGGCTACGAAAAAATGAAGCGGGCCTGCAGGGATCCCCACGTGGGGGCGCTGCCCCTCCACGCACCCCACGCGAGTGGGACACTCGCCATGCTCGGTCCCACGCACCCACACCCGATGTACAAAAATGAAGCGGGCCTGCAGGGATCCCCACGTGGGGGCGCTGCCCCTCCACGCACCCCACGCGAGTGGGACACTCGCCATGCTCGGTCCCACGCACCCACACCCGATGTACAAAAATGAAGCGGGCCTGCAGGGATTCGAACCCCGGTTTGCCGGTCCGAAGCCGGCCGTACTATCCAGGCTATACTACAGACCCATATGCAAAACACTACAAAAGAACTTGCTTAAAAACTTATTCTTCCTCAGAGTCAGGAGCGGACCACTCTTCCTCTTCTTCGCCGGCAAAGTCGTTGATAGGCTTGTCGCCTCGCGGTGAGCGCTTGGATGGATCACCTCCAGGACCGACCCAGACATATTCACCAGGTTTCCTGTCACGAAGGTAGAGGTAGAATAGATATCCTGCACCACAAAGCACGATAAACACGGCAGCAGTCTTCGATATCATAAAAATCATTTCCGTCCAAGGGTAATCTCAATCGTCGAAACGCGGATGTCCTTTCCCTCGTCATTTCTGAACTCCTCAGACCCAATCTTGATGCCGTCCACCTTGATCTGGTCCTCGAGAAAACGCTCTGTCGCAACCTGAGCGATATCGACTGCGCGGCTAATAAACTTGCCGCGCGCCTTAATGATGACAGAGGGTGCACGCTTTGTCGTGAACTGCATCACAACCCCAGTGACATAGTTCATGAAGGGCTTTGGCCCAACAAAGATTGAGTTGTCACCCATCCCATCGCTCCCCCTTTTTGGATCACGCATGAACGCGTTATAGAGCTTGTGCTTCACGCTTCTTGTAGAGGCGCGTCGCATAGCCTGCAATGACATTGCGAAGCTTCTTGGATGGCTCCCCCTTGATCAAGGCGGCGACGTGCTTCTTATTCTGCTCGAAGTCCGCACTACATGCAGTTGGGTGCTTCTCAAAGAGCTCCTCTGTCGTTCGCTTAATGAGCATCGTCTTGATTCTTCCCATAAAACAACCACCAAATACCCCTAAAACAAAGAAAGCGAAGGCACATAAGTATATAAATTTTGCCTTGCCAGGGCCAAAATCGGCAGATTTTAAAAAAAAGAAGGCCGTGCACCTTTTGGAGTTTAAGCTGACGCAGGGCGTTCAAAGAGGATCACTCTGCGTACCTATTCTTAGGTACTCAACTACCACAATCTTTAAATAAACGCCTCCTCTCAGTTTCCTATCGGTATAATCATTAGGGGTTTTGAACACGTGAACTGGCAGGGGGTAGACACATGAGAAGCTTTTTTGTCCGGCTCAAGGATCGCATGCGCGGCTCGCAGGAAGACTATGGCGTTCCCGATGAGGACGACGGGGAGGGTTACGTTGAACTTTCTTCTGATTCATCGGGCGACGCGTCCCACACGAAAGTCAAGGTCCAGTCGTTTGTGCTTGAGGATTTCGCCGATGTGCGGCTCATCCTCGAAGCGCTCCGCGAGGGGTACACGATTGCGCTTGTGAATATCAAGCCGCTCAAGGACCAGGATCTAGTCGAGCTTAAGCGAGCAATCAACAAGCTCAAAAAGACGACTGAAGCGCTCGACGGTGATATCGCTGGCTTCGGAGAGGACTGGATCTGCGTGACACCAGGCTTTGCACGCATCCACCGTGAAGTCCGGGCGCCGCTCCCACAAGAACAGCAGCGCGTGCAAAGCTTCGACGCGTACTGATTTTTGTTCCCACAAATTTTAAATATATTCTCTCTTGTTTTGTACCGCATGGCATCAGTATCAGAAGTCTCCACCGTCCTTGAAGGGCAGATGTGTGCGTTCTGTAACACCAAGAACCTGACCCTCACCGAAAAGGAGATGGAAGTTCCCTACTTTGGAAAGATCGCCGTCTTCTCGATGTCCTGCTCGAACTGCCACTACCACAAGGCAGATGTCGAGACGCTCGAAACACATGATCCAGTCAAATATACTCTTGATATCGAAAGTGAGGACGACCTGAAGATTCGCGTCATCAAGTCAAGCGAAGCGACGATAAAAATCCCCCACATCACCACGATCACCCCAGGCCCGGCAAGCAATGGGTATGTGACGAATGTCGAGGGCATCATCAACAGGGTCAAATATCAAATCGAGAGCGCCCGCGATGAGGAAGACGACCCGGACAAGGCGAAGAAGGCAAAGAACCTTCTCAAAAAGCTCCAGAGGGTCCTGTGGGGCCAGGAGAAGATAAAGCTCATCATCGAAGACCCGTCTGGCAATTCGGCGATCATCTCGGAGAAGGCAGTCAAGTCGAAGCTTTCGGGGAAGAAGGAATAAGTCTCACTCGACGGGCTTAGTCATGTTGAGCACGAATCCGCCCCTCGTCCTTTTCATCTCGTACCACTTCCCCTCCCCATCCTGCTCGTAAAGGTTCCAGGATCCGCCGCTGTGGTACTCGACGCGAAGCGGCATGCCGCCAGCAAAGCTTCCGATATCGATGCGTCCCTTCGAAAGATCGACGGTGACCTCGCGCATGCGCGGGATATCGATGCCGGCAAGATGAGCAAACTCCTGCTGGATGAAGCGCCCCATGCGCTCAAAGTCGCCGGCCTGCTCACAGTAGGGCATGAAGATGGGAGTGACGCCGGCTGCCTTGAGATCCTCGGCCTTCTCACGCATACGCTCGGTCAGATAGTTGTATCGGTTCGATACGAGGCGGCCCCGGGTCGCCATGAGCAGATAGAAGACGTGATGGCTTGGATAGAGCGCCTTGACGGGATCGATGACTTTCTCGATGTGTGTAAGCGATTTCTGCCCGCGCCTCTTTCGTGTGCAAATCGAGACCTTCGCCGTCTTCGCCTCACAGATGACCATGCCCTTGCAACCCCATTCCTCGACCTTGTAAAGCCCATCGAACTCTCCAAGCACAAGCGGCCGATGCGAGCGTTCCGTCCCCCTGTCAAAGTCGGATGTCCTGTACGTGAATATCCTTCCATTTCGTCCGGCGAGGATGGTATACCTTTCATTTTTTGATATGATCTCACCCGCCTGACGCCGCACCGGCTTGAAAGAAAATCCCGTGTGCGTATTGGCAAGGCGCGCAAGAAATTCGCGCACAATGATATGCATCACGATCTCGCCAAGCCTCCCCTGAAAATAATTCGCATGGGTGTACTCGCTTGAGCCGACGCGGGCAAGCTTTGTCCTGTGCGCATCGAGCAGACGGGCAAGCCCTTTTTTCTGATAAATAGGAATGACTTTCGTGTGCCCTTGGTGCTCAATGATGTAATCGATCGAGCACGCCTCCTCATTGCGGACGTGCGTTGCCCGGATGCCATGCTCACGCGTGATCGCATACCGCGCAACCTCCTGTTCAAGATTACCTGTTTTTTCATTGAGGACATCTTCAAAGACGGGCCGCGGCGCGTACTGCTCAAGGATGGATAGTCCCATGCGCGAGAGGATTTGTATTGTGTATAAGAATTTTTGCTCAAAAAATTTATAAAAGAACGTACGCCATCCGCCTGCGTCATGGTAAAAATCGGCATCATCAGCGGCTCGGGATTTGACGACCCGAAAATCATGGAAAGTCCGCAACACAAGAAAGTGCACACGCCATACGGTGCGCCTTCAGAAAAGCCGGTGGAAGGACTTGTCAAGGGCGTGCCCTGTGTCGTCATCCCGCGCCATGGGGAATCGCACCGGCTCAATCCGACGAATGTGAACTATCGCGCGAACATCTGGGCGATGCGCGAGCTTGGTGTGACACACATCATAGCGCCGACGGCGTGCGGATCGCTGCGCGAAGAGATCAGGCCCGGGCATCTTGTCTTCATCGATTCGTTCATCGATCGCACAACAAAGAGACCTATGACGTTCTATGAAGGGCAGCAGGTCATGCACATCCCGATGGCCGAGCCCTTCTGCACGGCGCTGCGAAAGACGCTCATCCAGGCCGCAGAATCGTTTGACATCGCGCACCACAAGAGGGGCACGATGGTCACGATCGAAGGCCCGCGGTTCTCGACAAGAGCAGAGTCCCATATGTTCCGCTTGTGGGGCGCGGATACCATCAACATGACGACAGTGCCCGAAGCGCCGCTTGCCCGCGAAGCGGGCCTGCATTATGCGGCAATCGCGATGTCCACAGACTACGATTGCTGGAAGGAAGGTGAAGAGGTCAGCATCGACACGATCCTGCGCACCATGAAGCTCAATGCAGAAAACACCAAGCATGTCATCCTCGAAGCGATCCAAAAGATCGCCGACCTTGACGACTCGTGCACCAAGGACTGGAAGGTCAGCAGTCTTTAGACCCGGACGTTCCCTCCATCAAAAACCGTTCCCTGCCTTTCTCCTCAAGCACGTGGAGCACCTGGCACCGTGCCCGCCGATTCGTCTCGTGGAATTCCTCGACGAATGCCTTGAGTTTTCCTTCGTCCTCGAAGATCACTTCGCAAAGGTAGTCAGGTGTGCCAAGCGTGCGCCAGAATGAATTGACCGACGGATGGCCGTCAAGGTATGCCTCGATTTTGCGACGCAAATGCTTTGGCGCCGCGATCAGAAGCATCGCATGCGTATGGAAACCAAGTGCGTGAAAGTCAAGAAGGCATGTGTGCCGCCGGATTGCTCCCTTCTCCAGCTTGGCAAGAAGCGCGTAGAGCGTCGATTGGGGAATGTCAAATTTCCGCACAAAAGATGTCAACGATGCGCGCGCATTTCGCCGAAGTGCTATGATAAGCTGTCGTTCCTGCTTCATGAAGCGAAGAAACGGGGACATGTTAAAAAGGATTGCCGAAGAAAAATCGAAATATTTTCGAATTTGATGACGGAAGATTGAAAGTCATTTGCGCCGTTGCTTGTCCCTTGCGTGGGAGCCGATGACAATCGCTGCGGCGATGAGTACGATGTTCTTGATAATGTACTGCCCTTCCATTGTCGGCGTCAGGATCGTGCCGGTGAATGTCTCCCCAGGAAGCACAAAGAACGGAAAGAACGTCCCGATCATCTGGAACGCCATGAAAAGTATCGCGATCCGGATCGTCTTCTGGAACAGGAAGCACATGCCTATCGCGCATTCCCACAGGCCAAGGATCGGAAGGAACCATGAAGGATCCCACCAGAACACCGTGCGCACAACAAGGTCGCTTGCCGGGCTTGCACCGATGACTTTGAGTAGCCCAAACCAGATGAACACGATTGCAAGCGAGATGCGAAGAAAGAAAAGGCCATGCATCTTCATCCAGGCCACGATGCGCTTGTCAATATGGTCGATATA
>CAZRZZ010000069.1:0-6538 GCA_964604755.1 uncultured Methanosarcinales archaeon
AAAGGTGCGAGCGGATGATCCAGCGAACACTTGTGCTACTAAAGCCCGACGCGGTGCAGCGCAGCGTTGTCGGGGAGATCATCAGCCGCTTTGAGAAGGTCGGCTTAAAGATCGTCGGCATGAAGATGGTCTGGGTCGATGCGGATTTCGCCCGCAAGCACTATGCGGAACATGTCAAGAAGCCGTTCTATCCCGGCCTTGAGGCGATGATCACAATGGGTCCCGTCGTCGCGATGGCAATCGATGGAGTGGAGGCCGTCGCACTGGTGCGCAAGATGGTCGGCACAACCGAGCCAAAGGCAAGCCCACCTGGTACGATCCGTGGCGACCTTGCACATGTGAGCTATGACTACGCAGACATGAAAGGCATTGGCATCAAGAACCTCATCCATGCGTCCGATACCGTGGAGAACGCCAAAAAGGAGCTTACCCTCTGGTTCGCAAAGGACGAGATGCACTCCTACAAGACCGTGCATGACGTGCACACGCTTGGATAAAGAAATACAGAAATACAGAATTATTGGTGAATGATCATGGGAGAAAAAATGGTGGATCGGGTCGTGCGGATCATGAGGCTGCCAGAACAGATCCGCAATATTGCTATCTGCGCGCACATCGACCACGGCAAGACGACGTTCTCCGACAACCTTCTCTGGGGCGCCGGCATGATGAGCGAAGAGCTTGCCGGAAAGCAGCTTGCGCTCGATTTCGCTCCCGACGAGCAGGCGCGCGGTATCACAATCGACGCGGCAAACGTGTCGATGGTGCACACATTCAAGGGAACTGAATACCTCATCAATCTCATCGACACGCCAGGCCACGTGGATTTCGGAGGGGACGTGACCCGCGCGATGCGCGCCGTCGACGGCTGCATCGTCCTCGTATGCGCCGTCGAGGGCATCATGCCCCAGACGGAGACCGTCCTCAAACAGGCGCTCCGGGAGCGCGTCAGGCCGATCCTGTTCATCAATAAGACAGACCGCCTCATCAAGGAGCTTCAGCTCACGCCGGAGCAGATGCAGGAGCGCTTCATCCGGCATATCACCTCCGTCAACAGGCTCATCGAGGCGCTCGCCCCGCAGGAATACAAGGAGAAGTGGAAGGTCAACGTGCAGGACGGAAGCGTCTGCTTTGGAAGCGCATTCCACAACTGGGCGCTGTCCATCCCTTACATGCAGAACAAGGGAATGTCATTCAAGGAAATCATTGATGCGTACACCGACGATGCAAAACCGGAGGCATACAAGGAGCTGCGCAAGAAGGCCCCACTGCACGAGGTCATCCTCAACGCGGTCATCCGCCATCATCCAAACCCCTCCGTCGCCCAGGCATATCGCATCCCAAAACTCTGGCATGGCGATCTTGAGAGTACCGATGGCAAGAGCCTCATCTCCTGCGATTCGAGCGGTCCGCTTTTTTTTGTGATCACCAAAGTCGTCATCGATCCGCAGGCAGGCGAGATCAGCGCCGGCCGCCTGTTTTCGGGGACTATGCAGAAAGGCCTGTCTGTCTACCTCAATCGGGCAAAGCAGAATTCACGCATCCAGCAAGTATTCATCTACAACGGCCCAAAGCGCGAGATCGTCGATTCTGCGCCATCAGGGAATATTATTGGCATTGCCGGCGTCAAGGGATTTCCCGGAGAGACGGTCACCCTCGAGCCTGCCGTGCCTTTTGAAGAACTTACCCACATCTTCGAGCCCGTCGTGACTAAATCCGTCGAAGCAAAGCGGCCAAGCGATCTTCCAAGGCTCATTGAGGTCCTGCGCCAGGTCGCCAAGGAAGATCCGACTATCAAGATCGAGATCAATGAGGAGACGGGCGAGAACCTCATGAGCGGCATGGGCGAGCTGCACCTCGAGGTCATCGAGAACCGCATCAAGACGAACAAAGGCCTTGATATCGTCGCGTCCAATCCGATTGTTGTTTATCGTGAAACGATCACAAGGGAATCAGCTGATGATTTTGAGGGGAAATCGCCAAACAAGCACAACAAGCTCTATTTTCGCGTGCGTCAGCTCCCGCAGGAACTCCGGGACAAAATCAAGGCAGGAGAGATCCCAAACGGGCGCATCAAGAAGAAGGACCTTGAGCTTCGCGACAAGTTTGTGGAATGCGGTTATGATACAAAGGAGGCTGACAAGGTCAAGGATATCTACAACGGCAACGTCTTCATCGACAAGACGCGCGGTATCGTCTATATCAACGAAATCATGGAACTTGTGCTCGACATGTTTGAGGATGTCATGCACGCAGGTCCCTTGGCAAGGGATCCTTGCATCGGTGTCGAGGTGTCCCTTACGGACTGTAAGCTGCACGAGGACGCGATCCACCGCGGACCTGCCCAGATGTATCCTGCAGTGCGCGAGGGTATCCGGGGCGCGATGATGACAGCACGGCCGGTCATGTTCGAGCCCGTGCAGACGATGCAGTTCGAGGCGCCGGATGAATACATGGGCGAGATCTCAAAGCTCATCAGCAACAAGCGCGGGCAGCTTCTGGAGATGAATCAGGAAGGGACGCAGGTCATCGTGCGTGGAAAGCTTCCCGTCGCCGAGATGCTTGGCATGGCCTCAGAACTTCGCAGCGCGACAGGCGGCCGTGGCATGTCCGCGATGGTCGACCAAAGCTATGAGAAGCTCCCTGATGAGCTTCAGCAAAAGGTTATCATGCAGATCCGAAGCCGCAAAGGCCTCTCGGAGAACCAGTAATCATATCAATCCACATCAATCCATCACATGAAGAAGCCCCATGTGGTCGTTTTGCTGCGTTTTGCCGCATTTTTCCCGCAAACTTTTTAAATATGTGGGAAATAGGTAAGGAAAAGAAAAATAGGCCAAAAAGGTCTTCAAAGGAAAAAAAACGATCAAATAACCTTAATAATTAGAAAATAACGCGGAGGAATGAAGAATGGCATCAAACAAGGCTCATATCAATCTCGTGTTTATCGGACACGTCGATCATGGTAAATCGACGACTGTCGGCCGCTTACTGTACGATTCCGGCGCAATCGATGAGGTAACGATGCGCAAGCTCAAAGAGAAAGCAGCAGAGCTCGGCAAGTCGGGCTTCGAGTTCGCCTATGTCATGGACAACCTCAAGGAAGAGCGGGAGCGTGGCGTGACAATCGACCTTGCCCACAAGCAGTTCCACACGGACAAGTATTACTTCACCATCATCGATGCCCCGGGCCACCGCGATTTCATCAAGAACATGATCACGGGTGCCTCCCAGGCGGACGCGGCAGTGCTTGTCGTCGCAGCAAACGACGGCGTCAATGCACAGACCCGCGAACACGTCTTCCTCTCCAAGACGCTTGGCGTCCACAGCCTCATCGTCGCAATCAACAAGATGGACATCTCGGGCGTAGACTGGAAAGAATCCCGCTTCAACGAAGTCAAAGACGAGGTTTCCAAGCTTCTTCAAAGCGTCGGATACAAGCCGGCATCAATCCCGTTTGTTCCCCTCGCTTCCCTGCATGGCGTCAATGTCGTCAAGAAGGATACTCAGGGCAAGCTGCCCTGGTACAAGGGCCCAACGCTTCTTGAAGCGATGAATTCCCTTCCCGAGCCAGAGCGTCCGGTAAACCTTCCGCTCCGCCTACCCATCCAGGATGTGTATAACATCACAGGAATCGGCGTCGTGCCCGTCGGCCGCGTCGAGACAGGTATCATGAAAATCGGCGATAAGGTTACCATAGTTCCCGGCCGCGAGGGCAAGGGTGTCAGTGGTGAGATCAAGACGATCGAGATGCACCATGAGCAGCTCCAGCAGGCAAGGCCCGGTGACAACTGCGGCTTTAACGTGCGTGGCCTTGGAAAGAAGGACATCACACGCGGCGACGTGCTTGGGCACTCCGACAATGTCCCGACGGTTGCAACGGAGTTCACGGCGCAGCTTGTCGTGCTCAACCACCCAAGTGTCATCACGGTCGGCTACACGCCGGTGTTCCACATCCACACCGCGCAGGTCGCCTGCCAGTTCGTCGAGATCAAAAAGAAGCTCAATCCGGCAACAGGCGAAGTGCTTGCGGAGAACCCGGACTTCATCAAGAACGGCGACGCCGCGATTGTAAAGATCCGGCCGATCCAGCCGCTTGTGATCGAGAAGCAAAAAGACATCCCCCAGATGTCGCGCTTTGCGGTCCGCGACTCGGGCCAGACCGTCGCTGCTGGTATGTGCATCGACCTTGTCAAGAAGGATTAAGGGGAAGCTATCTTTCCAATATTATTTTTTTCCTTTCGTTCCATGGTGAATGGACGTTTATCATGCGGAGAGGATTGGGACCATGCAGAAAGCAAGAATCAAAATCGCTTGCCACGAGATCGAGAAGGTCAACCAGGTCTGCGACTATATCAAGGGTATTGCGGACAAGACTGGCGTCTCGATGCGCGGTCCGATCCCGCTTCCGACAAAGAAGCTTAAGATCACGACGCGCAAATCTCCTTGCGGCGACGGAAAGGCGACATGGGAGCGCTACGAGATGCGCGTGCATAAGCGATTGATCGATCTTGGCATCGATGAGCGGGCGCTTCGCCTTGTCATGCGCGTCCCGATCCCTGAAGGCCTCAACATTGAGATCGAGATGGTTGAAGGATAAATTAGGATACCTCATTAAGATAAGTCGGGATAAGTCACTTCTTCCACAACCAGGTGGATAAGAGGTTTACCATGGGGCTTGAGTCGCTTGTCAAAGTAGCATATTCTGGTATTCGTTCCGTCCTCTCGCTTGCTGGCGGGTCCATTCGTGATGATTATGCACAGTTCTTTGGAATAGATAGTTATCATGCGTGGGACGGCCCCTTTGGGTATGCAAACACGCTCGACAATCTTGCCTATGCCAATCCACGGCGTATCGAACCTTTCTGTGAAGGCAAGTCGACGGAAGGCCGCCCGATCCTTGCCGCAAAGATTTCTGCTGATGTCCGATACCCGCGCCCGTTTGCGTTCCTGTTCACGGGCATGATCCACGCGCGCGAGTTCATCAGCGGCGAGGCCTGTCTGCACATCGCGCAGTGTCTTCTCCAGGACTACAATGATGGGGACGTTACTGTGCGCAAGATCCTGGACTGTGCCGAGGTTTATGTGCTTCCCGTGCTTAATCCGGACTCGTTTGTAAAGAATGTCGACGCGGTCGAGGCTAGTAAACACTTTGGCTGGCTTTTGCGCAGGAATCCGCGTGGTGTCGATTTGAACCGGAATTTCGATGACAACTTCGATGGGCGCGCATGGACAAATAAGATCCCTTTCTCTGCGCCGTTCAACGAAGAATATGCAGGATCGCATGCGTTTTCCGAGGCGGAGAGCAAGGCCGTGCGCGATTTTGTTCTCCGGCGCTTTCCCCATATCGTGGCTGCAATGAATTTTCATTCCGCATCGAATGTCGTGCTCTACCAGCCGGGTTCGTCGATGAACACGTATGCAGCGCAGCAAGGGCTTGCAAGGCGCATTGCTGATGAGATAGGATATGATGCGGTGCAACTCTCTCACTTCTTAGAATACGCTTCTGGCCGATTCGCGACCCGGATCCGCCACCCGACCGTCGAGGGGTCGCTTGACGGGTGGCTCCACCAGAAGTGTGGTGTCAGGTCACTTCTTGTTGAGATTGGTGAGCTGAATCTCCCACTATTGCTTGCAAGCCATCTTGCCGGGTATAACCCTCCGCCAAAAGACATGCGCCTCCATACGGACAAGTGCTATCGCGCTGCAAGGCGCATGATGAGTGATGTCCTTTCAATAATTGGATGGTAACACGCAAGGGAGCAGAAATATCATTTTTTTCGAGGATGTATTGGGAACGGGATGATCTTCGCTCCTTCCTTCTTGCTTGTCTCTTGTCCATGTTCTTCGGTGAAATCTTTTCTATACGGACCAAACGGCAGCCTTGACAAGTCTCTCGTGGAAGGCGCCTTCACTGATTCTGCCCTATCTACCCCCGGTAGGGAGTCATAGAACGCATGGAGCATGTAGAGCGACGCAAACGACGTGATATGGTTTAGCAGGTCTTCATCGACCTCACGCCTCACATCGAGGTAAAATGCGTCAAAATCGGAGATGTGGCAGATCTTGGTGATTGTAGTGCGTGTCTTTTTATCATGGGGATTCCCTTCGATTGTGCCGCAAAGAAGACCGATGTTCACAACTGAATCGATGTCGACATGGGATTGTTCCTGCTTGAACATGGTGGTGTATTCTCCCATGAAAAACTGATAGAGGATCGTGCTTTGTTCCCCATCACTGTGGTAAACAAGGACCCTTACTGGGGGATCGGATGGCGTGGACGACATATAAGTACAGAGCATGCCTGCATATGCGCGCGGAAGCCAATCAGGCTGGTGCACGGGCCCATCGAGCATGAGTTCAAGATCGTCCACAGGGTGAGGGAGCAGAAACGGCTTTATAATATTTCTGACCGCGGCTGTGCAAAGGCTAATAAATGGTCTTGATTTGCCCCTTTTCATGACCCGGATCATCATCACCAGGCATGGCCAGACGGACTGGAACAAGCAGGGACTTGCACAAGGACACACGGACGTCC
>CAZRZZ010000070.1:0-6509 GCA_964604755.1 uncultured Methanosarcinales archaeon
GCCGGCTGCGCCGCGACGGGCACCGGGGACGCCATGAGCGTCACGGCTATGACCTTGACTGGAAAAAGATTTTCAAGGCATCAAGAGATACGACGACGCTTCTTGAGATCAACGGGCAGCCCAGGCGGCTTGATCTTAGCGGCCCACTCGTGCGCGCCGCAATCGAGGCAGGCTGCACGCTTTCCATCGGAACGGACGCGCATAACACGCACAGCCTTGGATTCATCGACTACGCCGTGGGCCAGGCGCGCCGCGGATGGGCGACAAAAAAAGACATCATCAATACGCGTTCTGTCCGGCAGATCGAGGCATTCTTTGGTATAAGTGAGTAGCGCGACAGGACCTCACAACCCACAAGGTTTATAAAGAACCTGCATCGCCCCCATTCTATGAGTTTCGTCAATCCCGTGCTCGAGACGACAAGCCATGTCATTGCGAACGCAGAGCATGTCGCTATCGATACGAAATCCGTGCACCTCCTCGCAGAGCGAGTGAGTGGATTTCCCCCATTTGAATGGGACACGACGCACCACTTCGCCGGCGATGAGGAAACAACGGCGATGTATTTTCTGGTCCTTGACGCGATGAACTTCTGTTTCTGGGCCGATGCGGGAGAAGAAAAATGGGGGATCGTGCATGATGGAAAGAGGCTCGGTGGGTACTTCGCGCTCTCGACCGCGCTCAAGCGCGCATTCAACGATGATCCCCGCTTTGCCGACGCGCGCTACCTTGCGGCGATGCCAGGCGAAGATCTTACTCGCATCCTTGCAGGGCATGGGCGAATCCCCCTCCTTGATGAACGTCTTGCGAATATCCATGAAGCAGGGAGCGTTCTTGCATTCGACTATGGCGGCCAGTTCTCCGACATGATCCACGCCGCGCAAGGGTCTGCGCAGGATCTCGTCGAGCTTCTTGTCACACACATGCCAAGTTTCGAAGACAAAGCAACCTACAAAGGCAAGGATATTTTTTTCCGCAAACGTGCACAGATCCTTGTTGGGGATATTTATGGCGCGTTGCACGGCGAGGGCCTTGGCAACTTCCATGATATCGCCGGGCTCACGATGTTTGCCGACTACAAGGTCCCGCAGCTCCTTGAATCGTATGGTGTGCTTCGCTACAGCAAAGAGCTTTGCAGGACTATTGATTCCCTTCAGGAAATCCCTTCTGGAGATCCGCGAGAAGTCGAGATCCGCGCCGCAAGCATATGGGCCGTCGAGATGATCAAGGACGTCGTCTTCCGGAAGGGGCGCAGGATGACAAGCCTTGAGATTGACTGGAACCTGTGGACGCTTGCCGAAGGGAAGAATTTTCAGCGTCCCTACCATTGCACACGCACGACCACGTACTGACATCCTCAAACAGACTATGACGAATATCTCCTTTGACATCCATGCCAGGCTTGATTCTGGCGCGCGGGCAGGTGTGATTCGCACAAAGCATGGCGCTATCGAGACACCCGTGTACATGCCCGTCGGGACGAAGGCAACGGTCAAGGCGATGTCGCCAGAGGATCTCAAGGAGGCAGGAACACAAATTATTCTTGGCAACACGTACCATCTCTGGCTGCAGCCCGGCGCCGACCTTATCGAACGGTTCGGCGGCCTGCACATGTTCATGAACTGGGATTTGCCCATCCTCACCGACAGCGGGGGGTTTCAGGCGTTCTCGCTTGGCGCTGCGATCGAGCACCAGGTCAGAAAGATGGGGGACAATCTCTTCTCCGAAATCTCTGCACTCACTTTTGGCAAATCCGACAAGAAACTCGCGACCATCACCGAGGAGGGCGTGACGTTCAAGAGCCACATCGACGCGAGCCAAAAGAAGCTCACACCGGAGATAAGCATGGATATCCAGCACAAGCTTGGCGCGGACATCATCCTTGCTTTCGACGAGTGCACAAGCGGCCTGCACGACAAGGCCTACACGGCAGCGTCGCTTGAGCGCACAAACCGTTGGGCAGAGCGCTGCCTTGCTGCGCATGACCCGGACACGACAAAGCAGGCCTTGTTTGGCATCACGCAGGGCGGCACATGGCGCGATCTGCGCGAGAAGAGCACACTCTTTGTCGCGTCAAAGCCATTTGAAGGATACTGCATCGGCGGCGCGCTTGGAAACAAGGAACAGATGCACAAGATCATCGAATGGTCCGTGTCACTTCTTCCCGACGACAAGCCGCGCCACCTTCTTGGCGTCGGCGCGATCGAGGACTTCTTCGAGTGCATCGAGCGCGGCATCGACATGTTTGACTGCGTAGGCCCAACCCGGCTTGCACGGATCGGTGCATTGTACATTTCTCCGCAGAACGGGGGGACGCTCAAAGGAAAGTACCGTCTTCGCATCCGGCGCAAGGAATTCCGCGAGGACGAACGACCAATCGATCCGAACTGCGAATGCTACACCTGCCAGAGCCATTCCCGCGCGTACATCCATCACCTTTTTCGCGCAAATGAGCTGCTCGCGTACCGTCTCACGAGCATCCACAATGTGCATTTCATGGCGAATCTCGTCAAGGATATCCGCCGGTCGATTCTTGAGGATGAGTTTGCGAAATTGAAGAAGGAGTGGCTCAAATAAGAGTTATTCTTCAAAATCCGGATTCCCTGTCGGCGTCAATTCGACATACTGTTCCAGATTTTGGATGACCCCGTTAATATGCCATCGTCCGACGACGCAGAGGATGCGCCGCGCACTCCTCTCTTCGACGAGTTGCGCAAGATTGCGTGCCATGATCGCATCGCGCTCTTCTAGATTGACCGCCTTGCGCTCAAGCCAGGACGCCTCATTGTCGAGAATGCCTTGGCGTTCGTCCTCAAGCTCGCTCCTGCCTTCAAAGTAGACGAACGGCGCGGTCAGAAAGCCTTCGAGCGAGAGGGCAATGATTGCAGCTCTCTCTGCGTTCGTCATCCTGCTTCGGTAGGAATCCTCACCTGTTTCAAGATCGACGACGTGTCCCCATCCTGCGCTGCTCCGAATCGTCGGTCGGTGTCCTCGTCCGGTCGCTCGCGTGTACATGAATCCTGCAGGGAAATTGATATCGCTAAGAATGATGAAGATAAGCGGGAGGCGGCCTCCGCCCTCATGGGCGATGAGGTCATACGAGCGCGCGATGTGCGGCGCGCGCGCCGCCTCGCTCTGGTTGTAGATGTGGTTCTCCCCAAGGATGGTGAGCAGGCGCCCATCGGGAAGAAGAAATGACCTGATATCCTGTGCAGGCGGAGGGGGATCTTCGATGAGCGTCTCGCGGTGCCGCATTTTGTAGTCGATGCCAGCGACAAAAGCGGTTCCGGAATAGAGAAGAGCATACGAGAACGCGGCATAGCTCAACCCCTTTTTTATCTTGTGCCACAGGCCCATCAAGTTTCTTCATACCTATGGAACGCATGTATATATACGTTCGGTCGAAATAATTAAAAACACCAAAACCTGGGCATCTCTCATGTTCAAGGACCGCACCGAGGCAGGAAAAAGGCTTGCGCAAAAGCTTGCAGCCTATGCAGGAAGGGACACGATTGTCCTTGCGATTCCGCGCGGCGGCCTTGCCGTCGGCGCTCCGATCGCAAAAGCACTTCGCTGCCAACTTGATGTCATCGTCGCAAAGAAGATACCATCCCCGGGTCAGCCCGAGCTTGCGCTTGGCGCGATCGGGGAGGGCGGAGAGGTCGTCATCAATGAGGAGATCATGCGCAGCGATCTTGAAGGGTACGTGGAGGAACAAAAAAAAGAATTGCTTGCCGAAGTCAAGCGCAAGGCCTTGCGCTACCATGAAAAGCCTCCGAAGCTTTCCGGAAAGATTGTCATCATCACGGACGATGGCATCGCGACCGGAAGCACTATGCTCGCGTGCATCCAGGTCGTCAGGAAGCAAAAACCCAAGGCGATCATTGTCGCACTGCCAATTGGATCGCACGAAGGAATCGCAGCGCTCAAGCGCGCCGTCGACAAGGTCATCTGCCTTGAGATCCCGGATCTCTTTTTTGCGGTCGGGCAAGGATATGGGCAGTTCGATCAGATCCCCGACGAGGAGGCGATCAGAATCCTCAAGGAAGCCAATGCGATAGCTAAGGAGGGGGTCAAAGCGTGACGCTTATCTTTACCGCACAAAGCGCTCGCCATCTTCTTGCACCAAGCGGGAAAAGCGAGGTCGGCAGGTTTGCGGACGGCGAGCTCCGTGTCAAGATCCTCTCTGAAGTCAAAGGGGAGACGGTCGTTCTTGTCGCGAACCTCTGTCCTCCGTCGGACAATATACTTGAGGCAGCGCTTCTTCTTGACGCGCTTATCCGGGCAAAAGCGGATGTGCACGTGGTCATCCCCTATTTTGGCTATGCACGACAGGACCGTGTTGTCAAACCAGGCGATGCGGTCGGCGCGCACGTCGTTTCCTCGCTTTTCTATCGCGCAAAACAGATCGATGTGATTGACTGTCATACGGAGCGTCTCCACGATTTTTTGACGTACTCCAACCATATTCCCGTTGAGGTGTTCCTCCCTAAACTCAATTCCATCCGCGACGCGGTCGTCGTCGGCCCTGATACAGGGGCAAAAAAGCGCGCAATGGAGCTCTCGGAGCTTCTTGGCTGCGCAAACGCGTGGTTCGAGAAAACGCGTCCGAAAGCGGATGTCGCGCAGATAGGACAGCTGCATGGCGATGTCGAGAAAAAGAATGCCATCATCTTTGACGACATGATCACGACGGGGGGGACGACAATCGACGCGGCGAAGGCATGCCATGCTCATGGTGCAAGGAGCGTGGTCGCGTGCGCAACGCATGGTGTGTTTGCCGGCGACGCGAAACAAAAGCTTGCGCAAAGCCCAATCAAGAATGTCTACGTAACTAATACACTCCCCAACAAACCGGAAGGGAAGATCAATGTTGTCGACATCCGGCCGTTTTTGCGGGAGATGCTCGATCTTGCGTGATCGTACGATCTCTCGTTACCCTTCTCTATTTCGGTGTATACGCGAGGTTCGGTGCAAGCCACTTCTCCACTTCTTGCTTTTCCATCCCTTTGCGGCGTGTGTAGTCGATGATCTGATCTTCACCGATCTTGCCGACAGCAAAATACCGTGATTCAGGATGGGAAAAAACAATCCCGCTCACGGAAGCTGCCGGCTCCATCGCGTAGCTTTCGGTGAGCGAGATCCCGGCAAGGTTCTCTGCGTCAAGAAGCGAGAAGAGCTTCTTTTTTTCGGTGTGGTCCGGGCAGGCCGGATACCCGTATGCCGGGCGAATGCCCTTATACTTTTCGCGGTGCAGCTCCTTGATTGTCATGCTGCTCGGATCCGCAAACCCCCACTCTGCGCGCATGCGCCGGTGCACAAGTTCAGTGAATGCTTCCGCAAGGCGGTCGGCGAGCGCCTCGAGCATGATTGCGTCATAGTCATTGTGCTCCTGCTTGAAGCGCTGCACGCGCTCATGGCAGCCGATGCCGGCCGTGACTGCGAACGCCCCAAGATAATCCTCCTCACCGACAAAATCGGCAAGCGAGAGGAACAGCTCTTTTTGCTGGCGGAGCATGCACAGGCGCATTCGCTCGGCTCGGCGGTCGTAGGAATTATAGATAATGATATCTTCGCCGTCACGTTGCGCTCCAAAAAATCCGTAGACGGCGCGCGTTTTGAGAAGACCTTCATTAGCAATGCGCTCAAGCATCTTCTTTGCGTCAGCAAAGACCCGGCGAGCCTCCTTTCCGCGCGCATCATCGCGCTCGATGATTGAGGGGAAGCTTCCCCGAAGCTGCCAGACCGGCCCAAAGAAGAAATCCCAGTCCATATAAGGGATTATCTTCGGAATCGGATAGTCATTAAGAACAACCCGGCCGATCGCGTCAGGAATGGGGGCGTTGCTGTAATCAAACGTTGGTCTCCTCTGGCATGCCTCTTTGTATGGCACGAGCGTTCGCTTCTGCTGTCGCCCCGCATGCTCCTGGCGCAACTGTTCCTGGAGCTCAAGGGTCGATCGCTTCAGCTCCGTACTGCGATCTTTATCGAGCAGGTCGGCCACGACGGGGACCGCCTTGCTTGCATCCTGGACATGGATTGTTATGCCAGAGCGCTCCGGAGCGATCTTGATTGCAGTATGCCTCCTGTTTGTCGTCGCGCCGCCGATGAGAAGGGGTGTTCTGATGCCCTGCCGCTCCATCTCCTTTGCGACATGCACCATCTGGTCAAGCGATGGCGTGATGAGGCCGGAAAGCCCGATGATGTCCGCATTCCTCTCCCGTGCTGCACCAAGTATCTTTTCACACGGGACCATAATTCCAAGGTCGATGACATCGTAGCCGTTGCAGCCAAGCACGACGCCGACAATATTCTTGCCGATATCATGCACATCTCCCTTGACCGTCGCGAGCACGATGCGTCCGCGGCTTTCTCTTGCAGCAGAGTCGAAGTGCGGCTCAAGGTATGCAACGGCCTTTTTCACCACGCGCGCGCTTCTCACGACCTGCGGCAGGAACCTCTTGCCGGAGCCGAAGCGGTCGCCTCCGTCGGCCGCCACCGCCATCAGC
>CAZRZZ010000071.1:0-6490 GCA_964604755.1 uncultured Methanosarcinales archaeon
GTTGATTAACAGCCTAAAGCAGCCAGCAGCCGCACCCAAGAAATAAAAAAAGCCGGACTGATTAAAGCCCGGCTTTCGCGCTTGTGGCAGAGGCGCCCACCTCGTCGCTGCACGATGCGCAATCACGACCTCCCGAAGATCGGGAAAGTCCGTAAGTCTCTGGTTGTGCCTTGCCGCCTTGGCCAGCATCGCCATCCGATATCCCTCAAGACCCATAGGGGACGATGACTATAAAAACATGCGTAGCAACGAGAAGGTAGCAATTATAAAGAAAAGTTTAAAAAGATGATCGTGCCGCTTTATGCACAAAGACGGGCTAAACAAGCAGCAAGGTGATGACATGATCGACGCGCAGTACCTCATCGGGGAACATCATTATCCGCGGGGGCAGGCCCTGCAGTATTTTGTGGATGAAGGCCTTGGCGCAGTCACGTACAAAGTCATCGACGCGACACAGCTTCGCATGCACGGAAATGAAGTGCTTGGCAAATTCATCGTCGAGGAAGGAAGCACGCGCCTGCCCGATGCGGATCCGAAGACGATCGGGTCCGCCGTCAGGAAGATCTATGAGACGGTCAAGACAAAATATCGCTTCCCCCACCTTGACCTTGTCAAGACGACCATTGATGAGGAAGGAGTGTTCGCCGTAAGTTACGCCGAGATTTTCGTGACGATGCACCACCTGATGCAGGAAACAGAGAATTGAGCGGGCATCCCCTCATTGCCGATCCCGAATATCCTTAATATCCACGTCGCCGGGCGGAAGTGCACGGATGATCTCGTCAAGGTCCCCGCCAATCGCTTTTTTGATCCGCTTTGCCACATCGGATGTTTTTGCCTTCTTTGCGCCAAGCAGGACATGCTTTTTGGTGTTTGCCGCAATTGCACGAGCAGGCCCGCACATGATCGCGCTATCATCGGTGATGCCGATAGCAAGGTCGAGCGTCGGCGCGATATAGTTTGTCTTGCCACGGATCATAAACGCGCCCTTCGCCAGATATTCTCCTGCCTGTGCTTCCTTACTGATCTGATCTGGCCTGACCCAGAACGTGCGTGCCGTAAAAAGGCCAAGCCTGAGTGCCCGGCTAAACGAGAATGTCGCGTTCGCAACTTCCTGGAGCGTCGCATCGCCTGGCTCCTTGCCGCCCGCCTTGACGACAAAGAACGGAGACCCTGCCATGTCGGTGTGAAAAACGATCTCCTCCTTGTCCGTGTGCTTTTTGATGATAATTTCGTTTGTGGTCGCGTCGCGGCCGCCGACAACAAGAAATCCCTCCGATGAGATGAACCAGCGGAACTTCTCATACCACGCCGGCTTGCGCTTCTGCTGCGGGACCTGCATCTGCTTTTTTTCCTGCTTTTCTTCGTGCTCGGCGCGCAGGGCATCAAGGCGCTCCATCGCCTTTTGCAGCGCGATCTTTGCGCCCTCAAGCTTCTTTCGCGCCCTCTTTGCGGACTCAAAATACACCTGCGCATTCTGTGCCGCGTTCTTGGTGATGTCGAGGATGATACGGACCATAACTTGAGGCAGGGTACGGACTGTTTATTAATGTGACGCTGGAAATTCTCTCAATTGCCCGAAAAGCTCATCGGAAGCTTTAAAAGGACATTTGTCAAAAAGATGAGAGCATGGCATTAGTATCTGAGGCACGAAAAGTTCTCCAGAAACTTACCGATACATATGAGAAGCATAAAGGTGATAAGAAGTTCATGGGGAATGAGAAACAGGCCTGCCAAAGTTTGATTGTTCCCCTCGTTCGCGATATGCTCAATTGGGACACAGATGACCCTGCTGAATTTAAGACGGAGATTGGGGATAGAGGAAAACGCCTTGACTATGCTACTTATCATGAAGGAATCCCTCAATTCATCATTGAAGCAAAGGCGCCGTACCATGACATCTTTGATGACCCGACATATTATACACAAGCAGTGAGTTATGCACAGGGAAAGGAAAAAGACTTTGCGATTCTCACCAATTTCAGACAGGTCGTCATCCTTCGGTGCGATGTTCAAGTTTCAAACATTCTGCAGGCAGGAATTTTCAAGGTAGATGTCCTCAACGAGCCTGAAAAAGCAATCGAAAAACTGCTTTACTTTGAGAAGAATTATTGGATAGAGAAAGGAAAAGATAATGAACTTTACACAAAGCTTGCATCATACAAGAAACGCATACCCGTTGACAAGGGACTGCTCGCTGACATGACCAATTGGAGACAGCTTCTTCTCAGAAATATAAGAAAAAATGCGAAAGGAATCGATTTTGACAATGAAGAAGATCTTATGCATGTCGAAGAAGAGATTCAGATGATTATCAATAGACTTATTTTCATCTGCTTTTGTGAAGACAAGGAACTGCAAGAAGCAAAACTCAGGAGCATGTTGCTTGATAAGAAGGATCGTTTCTGGAACAAGCCAAGCCACCTGTTATCGAAATTGAAGGATCTTTTCCGAGAATACTGGGGGATATACGACAGTGACCTCTTTGAGAAAAGCGATTGTGATTCGTATCCGATAGATGATGGCGAGCTGGTCAAGGTCTTGGAAGACCTGCGCATACCAAAAGACCGCATCCCCTATGATTTTCGAAGCATCGATATTGACATTATCGGCCGTGCATATGAGCAGTTCCTCGGACATTTGATGACGGGAAAAAAGCGGTTTAAAGAGAAACAAGATATTGCCAAAAGAAAGAAAGGGGGGATCTATTACACTCCAAAATATATCGTCGATTATATCGTGAATAATACGGTCAGGCTATATGTGAAAGGCAAGACATTTGAGGAAATTTTGGATGTAAAAATTCTTGATCCTGCCTGTGGTTCCGGGAGTTTTCTTTTGCGGGTTTTCGATGTTCTTGTCGATGCATGCAGCTCAAAACTGAAAAGGGATCTGACATACGAGGAGAAGAAAAAAATCATGCTGAACTGCATCCATGGCGTTGATCTTGATGAGAGAGCTGTTGCGATCACGAAACTGACGCTTGCCTTGAAGTTAGCAGAAAGGGGGAAGAAACTGCCCATGTTTGTCAACAACATCCTTGTTGGGAATAGCCTTATTGACGATGCAGGAATCGCAGGATACAAAGCGTTCGTGTGGGAGGATGAATTCGCGGAGATTATGAAGAAAGACGGGTTTGATGTTGTTATCGGGAATCCGCCTTATGTCTCGGCAATATCAATACAACAGAAAGATAAAGAATACTACAAAAAAAACTTTATTTCAGCAAAAGGAAGACTAGATACTTATGGGCTATTTACTGAAAAGGCTCTTAAATTGTGTAAAAACGGGGGGCTCTTGAGTTTTATAATCCCAAACAAATTTTTAACAAATATTCACTTCGAAGAATTAAGGAGGTATATATTAGAAAATGCAAAAATAGTTCGAATAGCACGAATACAAGATTTTGTTTTTGAATCGGCAGCAGTTAACAATGTAATAATAATATTAGAAAGACAGAAAATTATTTCTTCAAAAAATATTGCTAACATTCAAAGATTAACAAATTTTTCAACGGAAGACATAACACAAATAGACCAGAGCAATTATGCAAAAAAAGAGGGTTATGTTTTCTTTTTGGAATATTCTAAAAAATCAGAAAGCATATCTGAAAAAATAAATGATAATTCAGTTAAGTTGGAAGAAATTTCGGATGTCAGGGATGGTATTGTCGCAGGAAGGTGTAAGGACTTATTGTTTTTAGAAAAGAAAGAAAGAGAAAGTTGTAAAAAAATTCTGTTTGGGGATGATATGGGGAGATATATTCTAAATTGGAAGGGACGATATGTAGATTATAGGCCTGAATTTATGAAAAAACAAGAAGAAATAAGAGTTAAAGGGAAAAGATTAGGAATATGGTTAAGAACTCCCGAAATATTTGAAACTAAAAAAATAATAACTAGAAAAACTGCAGATAAAATAATTGCAGCTTACGATGAAAATGGATTCTATTTTGAACAAACAGTTCATGGAACAATAATTAAGAACAAGGAATTTGAAATAAAATACATTCTTGGCTTATTAAATTCAAGACTTTATGAATATTATTATAAAAAAAATATTAGTCAGACAGAAACTATTTTTCCACAAGTAAGAATTGAGTTTTTGAAAAAATTACCGATCAAGATGGTATCTATCTCAGAACAACAACCAATAATCAAACTTGTAGATAAAATGCTCTCCCTCAACAAGCGCCTCAATGAAATTGGTGATAAGCAAACAGCTGAGCGCAAGAAGATCGAAAAAGAGATTAAAAAGACAGACAAGGAAATCGACGATCTTGTGTACGAGCTCTACGGCATCACAGACGAGGAAAGAAAAGTTATCGAAGAGGCGCTTGGAAGGTAATCACTGCTTTGCCAAAGGGACATCCTTCACATCCCATGTCGGCTCCAGATAATCCAGTCGGATGCCCACCTCATAGAATTCAGCACTTCTATTCTTGAAGTCCACCACAACACTCCCTGAAGAGAAGCCATCGGGCGTATCGATTTTACTGGCAAAGCGATCAATCCGTTTGATACCCTTATCCCCCAACCGATCCCTTAGGAGATCCTTGACTACAAAGAGCGGGACTTTCAGGAAGCGAAAGCCATCATCCTCCTTTAAGTATAAGTTCACCTCCATAATCACACTAAAGAAAAAGATGTTTTTAAATATTATGGCAGTGAAAACTAACAATCTCTCACATCGGCCACTTCAACGCCCTGCGCCTCGCATATCTTCGTGCCGGACATCGGGATGAACCTCATGCTCCTGATGTTTCCGTTCTTGGCAAGCGAGTAGTCAAGCGAACCATCCGTGGTGTCTGCTGCGTCCAGGGGCACTCCAAGGCTTTCCTGCACAAGGCCGGTCTCCCCGACGGCCTGGACGAGCACGTCGCTTATGCGTGAAGACCCTGTATTTATGATGCGATACGTGACCTTACCCTGACCAAAGCAGACCTCGGGAGATCCTCGAGCCTGTGCGACAGAAAGCGCAAGCCGGCTGCAATCCGCGGCTTGTCCTTCCCCGCCGGACTCAAGAAGCGTTGCGCTCACATTCATGACGACGGCGCCAAGCGCGACGGCGAACGCGATGAGAAGCACCGTCGCGATAAGTGGAGAAATCCCTTTTTTCGATCGAAGCAGCATGCAAACCCCTTTTTGATGATTTTAGGAACGAATGTATTTAAATGTTGCGCCGGCCATCACAAAAATTAAATACCTAACGGGTATAAATGAAAGGATGAAAAAGAGGTGTATGAGCATCATCGTCGCGCTGCTGCTCCTGGTGAGCCTCGCATCTGCCAAGGAGGTTGTCCAAGTCGACGATGAAATCCAGGATTATTTCGTCTCTGTTTCTTATAGCCCGGATCGGATCCGTGCAGGCGAGCCGGTCGCATTCTCCATAGCGTTTTTAGATAAGGACACACGCGAACAGGCGCCGCTTGATTATGTGTGGGTGCGCGTAAGCGATGCGGAAGAAGAGGAGGTCTTCTCTGCCGGAGAATACACAAAAGAGTCTGGCACCGACAAGGACATCGATTTTGTTTATACATTTCAGAAGAGCGGAAAGTACCAGGTATACCTGCGCTTCCATAAAGGCAAGACTCTTATCCATCAGGCAATCTATGTCGATGTCGGCATGTCACCCGAGGAGAAAGTCATGTGGACTGCAATCGTGATTGCGTTATTGCTCCTTGCGTACTCCCTGTACTGGGCAAAGCATCATTACCATCTTGTCCGCGAGAAAAGCAGGAAAAAGAAGCAAAGCAAGTGACGCCAAAGTATATGAAGACGGCTCGCTCCCCATGTCAAAAGATATCACTCTTGTCCACGTCCCCCTTCTCGGTTACGCGCTTCTCCACAGCCCATTGACGTTCGGTCTTAATTGGCGGCAGGGGAAGAACTCCCGGATCTACGTGATCAGGGAAGAGGACGCGCCTGACCTTGAAGAGATCCTCGCGCGTGAATCGCAGCGAGGTATCGCAAAGTCGCTTTTGCTTGGAGCGGGCGGCGTCGGCGGCGCCGTCGGAGCGGGAACAACGTACATAGGCGCGTCCGCTGCCGCGGCATGTACAGGGGGCGTCTGTGAGATCCCAGCCGTGGCTGCAGGAGGAGCTGTCGCCGGAAGCGGGGCTGCTGGCGCCGCAGGGCTTGGTGCGGGCGCGGTCTTATCAATTCTTGGATGGGCAGGGCCGGCGGCGTATCTTTTTGGTCTTGCGTATAAACGCCTTGGCGCGCGGCATGTAATCCGGCGGCTGCATGAGCGCATCGGAGAAGCGACGACGCACATCCATGGCACGGCTCATCTTGATGAGATCATCCGGGAACGCAGGATAAAGCTAAGCCTCGCCGAATACCATGCCATGCGGGAAAGGATGAGTATCATACGACGAGGTGTAGAGCACGTCATCCCAGTCGACGAGCTTGTCGTTTACCGCAAGCAACTTGCCGACTCGTTTGGCGCGCTCGCAAGGGCCTCCAGGCAAGCGTATCACCCGCATGGC
>CAZRZZ010000072.1:0-6468 GCA_964604755.1 uncultured Methanosarcinales archaeon
AATGTCAGGAACTGCCCAAGAATGGGCTTGGAGAAATCAGCCGGCAGCGCGATGATGATCGCCTTGATGATCTGATCAAGCATGACAACAATCAAGGCGACAGCAAAGAACCACGTGTCCTTGATGCTGGGCAGAAGCGGGCGTTTTACCATCCCCCTCGCCGCCGCTCAAAGACTTCCCGCTCGATGTTCGAGAGGCGCTGGTTGATCGCTTCGAGCGTCGCGCGCAGCGCGTCGAGCTTGCTTGAGATAATCTCAATATCCTTTTGGAGCATGTCTGCCTGCAGGGGCGCCTGCCTGGACGGCGGCGGGATCGGCCGATGCGAAAGGCCCGGCGGCGGAAGGCCAAAGTCTTCCTGCGGCATAGCCTGGCCGGGATACCCCTGATCCACTGCGAATCCGCCAAGTTCCCCCGTGCCGACAAGACCGGTTGTGCGGTCCGCTTGAAGACCACCTATTGGCGCATCCAGATTGATGTCTCCAAACGTGGCCTCATCTTTTTTCCAGAACTTGACTTTATTCAGAAGGCTCATCTTCTCCCTCAATTTGCGCGACCTCTGCAAGTAGCGACGGCGGTGTGTATCGGATCAAAAGGAAGAGCGGCGTCTCTTTGAAGACCGCAACGCGGTCGGCCGCGATGCCAAGGATGAGCAGATTCGGCCCTTCGCGCTCAACGCTGTCCGAGACGAGCATAGCAAACAGGAAGCTGCGCATACTCGCATCGTCGTGGGCTTGGCGCCGAAGATCGTTCATGAGTTGGGCCTTAACTGCCCCGGTCGGGTCCGGTGCGGAGAGCTTCTGCATATACCTATCGGCGAGCGCCGATGTCGGCTGCTCAGAGTTGATGATGCCAAGGACCTCCTCATGTGTGAGGGACATATTCCCATAGTCCACATCTGTGGCAAGCGACGCGAAAAATTCGTTGGATACGACAAACACTTTATAGTACGGTCCGACGAACGCCTCGATATCTTTTGCATCATATTCTGCCTGCTTCTTCGCAAGCTCTTCCGAATCAAGAAATTCAGGGGCGCTCTCTTTGGTGAGCATACCAGAGAAGCCCGCGATGAACTGCTGCGATTCGTCCTGAAGCAAGAAAAGCTTCTCTGAATCCTCAAAGTTGTTGCGAAAATCCGTCAAGTCGAGATAGACAAACAGGACGAGAGCAAAGATGGCGCCGGCGATGATCGCAGACACGAGCGCTTGGAATGTGATGCCCTGACGAACGATTTGGAAGATGCTCAGCGCAAATGAAACCGCAAAGACAACCAAGATGATAAAGACAATATCCATAATCACCCTCTTCCGTGGATTTCACAAAGGCTTGATGACTATATAAATGTAACGGAACTCCTAAGGAGAATATAGTCTTAGAACTTCTTTGCACAGATCCCTGACAACGGACATCCCCCACACACTGGCTTCGTCTTGCAGTGGCGCTTGGCAAGCTCGACAAGGAGCGCGTGGTATTCCTTGAACATCGGCACAACACCATCATCGCTGCCAAGTGCATCATGGAACATCTGCTGGATGTCGGCATAGGAAGCGTCCTTTTCGCATAAACCCATTCTACCCATGATGCGGCGCGTGTACGCGTCGACCACAAAAGATGGCTTCTCCGCAGCGTAGAGGATGATGCTGTCTGCTGTCTCATCGCCAATGCCATGCTGGGCAAGCAGGATTGCACGAAGATTTTCAAGAGGGAGATCAGGAAGGGATGGAGTGTCCTGCCAGAATCGGGCGATGCGGCGCAGGCGCTCTGCTTTCTGGTTGTAGTACCCGGCAGAGCGGATCAGCTGCGCAATTGTCGATGCGCGCGATTGCGCAAGGGAAGCCGGCACGAGCTTCTTCCCTTTCTTCAACGCGTGCAGCGCACGCACGGCATTCGGGTACCACTGCGTGTTCTGCGCAAGGATGCACCCGACAAGGATCTCAAATCGCTCGGCATCGCTGCGCGGGGCGCCGACCCCGTATATGCAGGCCGCTATGTCCTCATCGACGATCGGCCACCAGCCTTGCGGACCGAATCGGGCATGGAGGACGCGATAGACCCTCTTGATTGTTGCATTCATCGGGCAACACACGCGGAGGACGCCTTCTTATAGCCATCGGTTGCATGACCACAATTTTTATAAAAGCAGACCCTTGGACAGGAAGCATGATAGGGACGCGCCGGGACATCGTCGTCGAATACAGGAACAAGACTGTCGTTGGCCTCACCGAGCTTATCCACGTACGCGGGCCGACCGGAGCGACAAAGGATGTGCTCGCAAGAATAGACACTGGAGCGACCAAATCATCTATCGACGTGCGCCTGGCCGCAGAGCTCCAGCTTGGGCCGGTGCTCAAGACAAAGCTTGTCAAGAGCGCGTCGGGAACGACGCTGCGTCCCGTCGTCAGGTCGACAATCGACATCGCAAACAAGTCAATCCCTGCGGAGCTGACAATCGCTGACCGCAGCCACATGAAATACCGCGTCCTCATCGGCCAGAACATCATATGTGATAATGGATTTCTCATCGACCCGGCAAAAGGGGAGCCCGGCGATGGGGATGACTAGGTGGTCCCATGCACGCATGCCTCATCAGCCTTGGAAGCACCTCATCAAAGATGACTTACGATGCCATGAAAAAGTACTTTGATGAAGTCGATAGTTTGAGCATCAAAAACATCGAGGTCAATATTGGTGGCAAGGGCGCACAGGTGCTTTATCAGGGAGAGCCCTTGCGCGACTATGACTGTGTCTACGCAAAAGGGTCGTTCCGGTATGTCTCCTTGCTTCGCAGCATCACGGCGATCCTCTCGAAGAAGTGCTACGTGCCCTGTGATAGTGCAAGCTACTCGATTGGCCATGACAAGCTGCTCACGCAGCTCAAACTGGAGGAGCACAACATCCCGATGCCGCAGACATATCTGTCAAGCACGGACTCATCACGGCAGATCCTTGAGAAGATCACCTACCCCATCGTCATGAAGTTCCCGTCCGGAACGCAGGGAAAGGGTGTCATGTTCGCCGACTCTTACTCGTCAGCGTCAAGCATGCTCGATGCGCTGTCGCTTCTCGAGCAGCCGTTTATCATCCAGGAGTATATCGAATGCGACGAGTCGGACATCCGCGCGATCGTGGTCGGCGGCGAGGTCGTCGCGTCGATGAAGCGCAAGGCGGAGCGCGGGGAGAAGCGCGCAAACATCCACGCTGGCGGCATCGGCGTCCCGTACGAGCTTGACAATTACGCTAAACGCATCGCGATTAAGACAGCCGAGGCGACAGGGGCGCAGATCTGCGGCGTCGACATCCTTGAGGGCCCAAAAGGGCCGATGGTCATCGAGGTCAACGTGAGCCCCGGCTTGCAGGGGATCACGTCTGTGACTGGCGTGGACGTGGCTGACGCGATCGCAAAGCACCTTGCAGAGAAGACACGCGAGTTCCTTAGTGAAGGCAAGGTCCAGGAGAATATTCTGGACGAGACGGGAATCGGAAACGGGGAGCTCATCCGCGAGTTGACGACGCAGCTCAACTTCCGTGCAGACCGGATTCTCTTGCCAAAAATCATCACCGACATCACTGGTTTTGACGAGTTCTCCGAGGTATGCATGCGCGCAAAGGCAGACCATCTCGAGATAGAGCGGATCCAGAAAAAAAAGCAAGTGGAGTGAAGCACATGGGAATCAAGCAAGCGATCATGACTGCCCTTCTTGGCGCAGGGCTTCTGGCATCTTCGGCAAAAGCAGATGAGAATGATGTTGAAAATGGAGTTATCGACGTATCAGTCGGTGAACTGAACACGACTCTGGAGGCGCGCATCGAAACCGCCCCTCTCCAGGACGTTACTGTGGAAGCGCTGCAGCGCGTGCGGATCAACTACGGGGAGGAAACGACGTACGTGAGTGCTATCGCTGTGCGGCCCCGCCTTGGCGATCACCTCGATCTTTCCATTGGACTTTCAGCACGAAGCGGCTTTGGGCCATCGCCACGCATCGGCATCACGGCTCCGGTCTATACGCGCGACTTTCGTGCGCTCGCTGAAATCACATTTGGAGGGTATGTCCTCGGGGTCTTCGATGACAAGGAACCGTTTGACATCCAGATCCGCGCAGAAATCGGGTACTCCCCTGCCATCGTTGCACGCACGCACCTTGATCTTCGCGCGGAATTTCTCACCTCCCTTGGCCGGGATGGCCATCTGTTCTCCGAGCAGCGCTTCCGTTTCGGGCTTGGGAGCCGTCACGTAAGCTCCGGTGTTGCCGTCAGGATGGAGGCGGAGGGAAACGAGTTTTATACAAGATATTCCGTTGGCCCCTACCTCGCCGGCCGCTGGTGAGCCCTGGTGCGCCTGGCCCTATCAGAATGGTGCCTCAATAAAAATATTTAAAACACCGCCCCCTCCTCTGTGGCATGAGCAAAAAGAAGCTTGGGGAGATCCTTGCGACGCGCATCATGATCATCGACGGCGCGATGGGCACGATGATCCAGAGCGCAGGGCTTGATGAGGCTGCATTTCGCGGCAAGGCATTTGCTGGCCATGCACGCGAGCTTAAGGGATGCAATGACCTTCTTGTGCTCACGAAGCCAGATCTCATTTTTGATATTCATCGCGCATACCTGAAAGCCGGCGCAGACATCATCGAGACGAACACGTTCAATGCGCAGCGCATCTCGCTTGCGGATTATGGTCTCGGGAACCAGGTCTATGAGATGAACAAGGCCGCTGCAGAGCTCGCCAGGAAAGCAACGGCAGAATTCACAAGTACAGACAAGCCAAGATTCGTCGCAGGAGCGATCGGGCCGACGAGTAAGACGCTTTCGCTGTCCCGCAATGTTGAGCGTCCGGGACATCGCGAAATCACGTTCGATGAGCTTGTCGGTGCATATAAAGAGCAGATAAGCGGGCTTGTCGACGGAGGGGTCGACATCCTCCTTGCCGAGACGAGTTTTGATACGCTCAACTTCAAGGCGGCGCTGTTTGCGATCGAAGCATACCTGCGCGAGCATGGCGTCGATATCCCGGTGATGACGAGCCTCACTATCACTGACAAAAGCGGCAGGACATTGTCCGGCCAGACGATCGAGGCCGCATGGCGCAGCATCGCGCACGCAAAGATGATCAGCACGGGACTCAATTGCGCAACCGGCCCAAAGGATATGCGTCCATATCTGATATCGCTTGCGAACGTCGCGCCCGTGCACATCTCGTGCTACCCGAATGCCGGGCTTCCCAATGAACTTGGAGCGTATGATGAGAGCGCGCAGGATGTGGCAGGCGTTCTTGCAGACTATGCAAGGGAAGGGCTTCTCTCGATGGCAGGCGGATGCTGCGGAACGACGCCGGCGTATATCGAAGCAATCGCTGCCGCGCTGGAGGGCATCCCCCCACACAAGCCGGTGAGGCCGGATACGCACAGCAGGTTCTCCGGGCTTGAGGAGCTTGTCGTGACCGAGGATTCGAACCTCATCCTCATCGGAGAGCGAACGAACGCGAACGGCTCCACGCACTTTCGCAAGCTCATCGACGCGGAGGATTATGAAAACGCGATTGCCGTGGCAAAAAAGCAGATCGAAAGCGGCGCGAACATGCTCGATGTCAACATTGACCTTGACATCAAGTCTTCTGAAGGGGCGATGACCGCATTCCTCAACTACCTTGCAAGCGATCCGGAGATCGCGCGTGTTCCAATCATGATCGACAGTTCCCGCTTCTCCGTCATCGAGGCTGGACTCAAATGCATCCAGGGCAAGGGGGTCGTCAACTCCATCTCCTTAAAAGAAGGAGAGGAGGAGATGCTCCGGCAGGCAAGGACAATCAGACAGCATGGCGCGGGCGTCGTCTTCATCGCATTCGATGAACAAGGCCAAGCCGACACGCTTGACAAGAAGATTAGCATCTGTTCGCACGCCCATGAACTCCTTACGATGAAAGCCGGGTTTGATTCGCAGGACATTTTTTTTGATCCCTGCGTGCTGGCCATCGGGACAGGCATCGAAGAACACGCACGCTACGGCATCGACTTCATCGAAGCCGCGCGCGAAATCAAAAAAATGTACCCGCTTGCCAAACTGCACGGCGGCATCAGCAATGTGTCGTTCGCGTTCCGCTCCCACAAGCAGGTGCGCCGTGCGATCAATACGACATTCCTGCACCATGCCATACAGGCAGGCCTTGACTCGGCGATCGTCAACACCGAGCATCTCGACGTCTACGAAGAGATAGGTCCTGACCTTCGTGAGCTCTGTGAGGACCTCATCTTCGATCGCCGCAAAGACGCGACAGAGCGCCTCCTCGAGTATTGCCAAAAACACACGGATGATTCAAGAAAAGAAGGCCAAGAAGACTCGTGGCGTGATGCATCGCTTGATGAGCGCCTCAAATATGCCCTCATTAATGGGGAACTTGAATATCTTGAAAAGGACCTTGAAGAGGCTGTCTCTTATACACATCTCCGAGCCCACGAGACTAGGCATGATCTCGTA
>CAZRZZ010000073.1:0-6224 GCA_964604755.1 uncultured Methanosarcinales archaeon
TCGTCGGCAGCGTCAGATGTGTATAAGAGACAGGTTATTTTGAGTGGATCCAGAACCTCACGCAGGATTACTGGCATGAAGCGAAGGTCACCGAACGCCTTGAGCAGAAAATGGTCGAAGCCTTCGAGAGCATCCTCATCCGCCAGAAGGGCACAAAACTTTCGATGCGCGAGGCTGCATACCTTCTTGCTGTCGAACGCATCGCCGAAGCAGAAGACCTGCGCGGGAATCTGTCGATCACGAAATGAGTTTGTTATACGCCTGTCATCACGCGGGGGGGGTGCTAAATCTTTTTATTCTCTCGAATCTGTGGTCTTTGCAGAAAGCCTGAGGTGATATTTCCAATGACGGACAGATCCAGCACGTACGTCATTTCTATCGTCGCTCTTGTCGCGGTCGTCGGCTTGGTGACGCTGTTTTTGCGCGGCGGCGAGGGTCAAAGCGCTCCCCTCGTCCTCGATGAAGAAGGCAATATCGTCGGCGAAGCTATAAATATTAAGTATCCACCGGCCCGGCCAGCAGCTTGCCCCACATGCAATCCCTTGATGGTACGATTGTACGAATCCGATCCTTCGGATCTGAGCGTAGCGAATCGCATCATTTTTGATGAACCGCCGTATAGTCGCGGACTTAATCAGATTAAGGTGAGGCAGTATTTAGGAGGAAGGGTTTATCTGAATATCGCAGCGGAAAGCGGGGATCGCGAACTCATCTTGAGGCTTGGTGAGAACCAGGATGTCAATTTCGGCAGGTTTACAGTTAATGTTGAATTTATCGGAGCTGACAATCCAGGCGGCCGCGCCTTCATCGTGCTTGCGTTGAGGCGCCGATGAGGTGACCTGATGACAATGCGCTCATTGCTATTGTTGAGTTGCATAATAGTGGTAATGCTCGTTGTCAGTGGGTGCAGTGGTACGCCTTCTGAGACCCCTGCACCTATCGATTCGTCATCAACTGGACAATTGCCAACAGAAGATAGTAAGGCCGGAACAACAACTTCCTCGACATGCGAGTCGTTATTCTTACAATGGTTTGGCATCACAGACCATATCGTGGACGTAGACATTCGCCTCTGCGAAGGTGAAGCAGCACCATTTGCGTACACAGACACCCGCATCACCACTATACGTCATGCCTTTGGCACAGCGCGTGCCCGTGATGGTTCGATGCTGCAGCTTGCCGTGTACTCACCGGCGGTGAGGCATGGACACCAAGGATTTACTGCTTGCATTGCATCAGAAGACCCGGATGCTCCAGCATTTATCGCTGCACACAGGAAGCTCTGCTCACGAGTGCCTAAAGAAGGCTACCCAAATCCGCAGATTGAGTTTGCCACGCGATGTGCAGCCGGCGAGTTTGATAGGGAATTTGGCGATGGCCTGATCCTTGCCATCCACGATGCCGGCGGATATGCTACACCCCCCGACACCGAAGTCGTAGATGTGACTGACTGCTTGGAAATTCCACTTCTCTCTTAGGACGACCACATGTATGGAACGTTATGAAACAGCACTTTATTGGATTCCATGCCCAAAGATTTATATATAAGTTTATCTATATATAAATTTATTACAGGTAGAAAACATGACAGAAAGTGTATTGCATTACCCACGACTGGACACCGTCCTCATGGTAGAGCGGGTGCTCAAGAACGCTGAACTTGCTATCTCGAAGAGTGAGCTGCAGCGACGGCTTCCAAAACAGGTCATGCGCCAGACGCTCAATGTCATCCTCGAATATCTTGAAGAGAAAGGTATAATTATGATTGGAGAAAAGGGTGTTCTCTGGATTCACAATGAGAGCCCGAAAATGAGGAAGCTTCTTGAAAACAGTGTCGACGCGTGAAAAAGACAAACAACGTCAAATACAGCCCTGTCTTTGAGAGCCAGCTCAAAGACCTCAAGCGGGCGATTGAAGAGAAGGATATGAAAGTCCACAGACAACTTCTCGTCGCAATCGAACGGGAAAAAGACAATCTTTTCATTAATCCACACCGTGGAATCCAGATCGAAAAGCGAAAGATCCCAAAAACATACATTACCGAATATGGTGTGTCAAACCTGTGGAAAATCAACCTGCCCGACCATTGGAGAATGATTTACACTATTACCGGGAATGAAGTCGAGATTATTTCTATCCTTCTTGAGTTCATGGACCACAAGGCATATGACAAGAAATTTGGATACAGAAAAAAGTGAATTGCGGGCATCGAAATCTTTATGCGATACTTCTATTCAAGAAGAAGCAGCGCGAGCATCATGCCGATGCCGGCAAGGACGCCTAAGAGCTGCAAGAATGATTTTTTGGCATCGACCTCTTTGTGCAGCTCCGGGATGAGATCAGCCGTCGCGATATAGATGAATGATCCTGCCGTGACCGGGATGACAAGTTTCGTAAACGCTTCAAACGAGCCAGCGAGGATCAGGCCAAGAATTGCGCCAAGGACCGCAGTGAGCGCGGTCGCAAAGTTGAGCAGCAGTGCCTTGAACCGGTCGAGCCCGGCGTGGATGAGCACGCCAAAATCGCCGATCTCCTGCGGGATCTCGTGGAGGACGACAGCGATTGTGGTCGCGATGCCTACGGGAACGCTCACAAGGTAACTTGCAGCAATGACAAGCCCGTCGATGAAGTTATGCAGGCCATCGCCGACAAGGTTGGTGATGCCAAACGCGGCGATGTGAGGGCGCGCGTGATGTCCTTTGTGCGCTTCATCTGCATGGTGATACTCCAGGCTGTGGCAATGATGCCAGTGGACGAATTTCTCAAGCACAAAGAAGATGATCATGCCAAGGATGACAAGCAATGCAGCCGATGGCTCAAAGCCGAACTCTTCGATGTGTTCTCCAAGAAGATGGATGAACGCATCGCCAAGCAATGCGCCGGCAGAGAAGCTCACAAGCAGGAGCAGGATACGATGGAGAAGTGATCTTCGCATCGCGAGCGCCGCGATGCCTATAAGCGAGATGAGACTCACGATGACGACACTGCCAAGCGTCCAGATCCACACCGATGCCATAACTGTTTCGTGACCCCTAACTTTATAAAGTTTCTTTTTTGGCTTTTTTTAGCCACAAAGCCGGCTTGCGCATCCAAGCGATGTGCGCATATTGAAGAATACCCTCATTGAGGTTAGAGCTTTCATCTCTTCGCTGGTTTGGAATAAGGAAAAATGGTTGATATCGTCGTTCTGACTTTTTCTGTGAGATCTTCTTTCAAAAACATGAACATCCTGTACTCATCTCCTGAAATTTCATTTCGTCGAAGATCATATTTATGGGCAAAATCACCTATGAGCCCTTTTCTACGGTGATACCCCCCAACTACCGCTAAATAGTCTCCTTGGGGGGTTGGATCAAAATCTTCATCTCCTCCTCTGGATTTTAATTCATTCCAACTTAATTCTCCAGAATGAAACCGGTCCCATAATGCTCTTTTCTCTGGATCCGCAAAAACAGTTCCAAAAATTTGAACGCTTTCTAATTCACCTAAAAGGTACCCATCAATCTTTCCCGGTTCCCTACTTATTACTTCACAAATTCTTCCTGCGTGGCCATCGACATTCACTCCGGCGATATAAATCTCAGCATGGAACAGGCTGGTTAGCTTCCCTGCAGGAACTCGTTGCTCGACCATGCAACAAAAAATCCCTCCATTTATTTAAAGCTTTATGCGACGCTGGGCTGTCCGGAATCGTCAAAGGTAATATTTTTAAACAAAATTCGCTTTAGGGGGAACAAAAAGGTGGATACATGACGCATGTCAAGGAGTTCGGCTTCGATGAGGAGGTTGCCGAAGAGGTCCTGCATCAATTCATTGAGACGAACTGGCCAAAGCCGGCGAGACGCTGGCGCCTCATCCACGAGATTTACAATCAGTCGATCGAAGAGTTCTATTTCAAGGCGCTTGACTTCCTGCAGGAAGAAGAGGAATTTGTCCATTTTGATAAGATAACGGATCTTTTTGCTGCTTCGGAGCAGTCCGCGTTCTTTGGCGCAAGCCAGCAGCGCCTTGGCCTCCAACAGGATCGGGTCAGCCAGTTCCTTGCGACGATCGGCAAGCTCACAAAAGAGCTCTTCCAGATCGTGCGCGAGCTTCGCATCCTTGACGAGCGCCTCCGGATGTACGCAGACAGTTATAAGGGGGATAAACCCGCCGAGATCTCGCTCAAGGGATACTGGATTGACCTTGTCGAAGGCGGAGCAAAGAATCCGGCGAGCGTATATGGCATGGCGCGCGAGCTTGGCTTCATCACGCTTCCCGACCTGTTCTTCGACGCGCCCGTCATGGGAACGGACCACGTCGACAGATATGTGGATTCGCTTGCGTTCAACAAGAAAGTCCGCGAGGTGCTCAAACGCAAGCTCAAGACCTTCCTCTACTGGAAGGAGGAGACATTCAAGGAGCTCAAGAGCCGCAAGACATTCACGGTCCGGTACCTTCGCCAGCATTACGATTCGATCCGCATGTACATCCAATGGGTCAAGCCGTATCTTCGCAACATCAAGCGCCTGCATATGGATCAGCGCAAGATGGACACGGCGTACCTTGTCGGCCCGTTCGAAGGCAGCATGGTCGAGCTTGAGGTGCTCGCGCGCCACCCGATCGCTGAGAACAAGATGTATGCATGCATCGCGCTCCACTTCGAGTACCGCACGCGCCCGGACATGCGCTTCCAGCAGGAAGGCTACCAGCGCGGGCCAATCCATGTCGGCAGGACACAGATGACGGTTCGCGCATATGCATGGACTCCTGACGACGTGCGGCGCTACAAGGAATTCCGTGCTAAGGAGGACCTTGACCTGCTCGCATCCATCGATGACAGCCTGCGGTCCGCCGTCGACGCGCTTGGAGGAGACCTGCAGACATACATTCGCGAAGCAGGCGGCACAATCGGCGAGGACTGGTACGGCCCAAAGAAAAAAGAAGACAAGAAGGAGAAGCTTCCGGGGCTTCTCGATCCGTTCCTTGCACCGATCAAGGGATTCGGCAAGGGCAAGAAGGCGCCATCCCCGCACTGCCAGAACTGCGCAACGAAGATATCAGTAAAAGACCTCTTCTGCAAGGGATGCGGAAAGAAACTGCGCGATCCATCAAAACAAGAGGCCCTTGCGCTCGCTGATGCAAAGCAGCACGCCAAATCCTTTATTGAAAGCCATATGTATAATTTCATCAAACGCTATAAGGCAAGCTATGGTATGGTCTATTAAGAAAAAGGGAATGACGAAAAGTGGGACATTGCAGTCATTGCAAGCCGCAAAGTTTATGTCCTCAACTACTATCATATCCTAAAAAAGAGAGGGAGCTGGGACAAAAAAATCCTGGCAGGCAAGATGTGAGAGCATGATCTTCAACGAGCAAAAATCGTACTACATGAGCGGCGGGTCGGCCATGGACCGCGAATATATGGCAAACCAGGATTCTGAGCATCTCAATAGCGCGAACTTTGAAGGGATCGGGCCCCCAATCGAAGGTCCAATCGGCGCAGAGCAGATCAATGAACCGATGCTCACGACGGGACAGATCGGCCAGACGATTGCCGAGGGGCATGGACAGGGCACCTTTCTTGATACGATGCAGGCTGCGATCCGAAAAGGCGCGGGGTCGCTGGAGCTTTCGACAAGCCCGGAAGGGGCCGGGCCCGACACGGGGGTTTCCTTGTACACAAAGCAGAAGCGTGAGCAGATCAAGGAGATCGCGCGTGCAAATGATGTCAGGATCACAAGTGTGCACGTCTCGCCAAATACCGTCGGGAACCTATCTGGTCTTGGTCAGAGGGGGTTCTCCGACGAGCAGCGCTTCAGCCAGCTGCAGGAGGTCAAGAAGGCGATCCATTTCGCCGGCGACACGACGGAAGGCGGCGCCGTCGTCGTGCATACCGGCGAGTACCAGCGCCCGCTCGCGACAATCCCGGGCGAGGTCGATCGGGAGACGGGTGAACCTCTTTTCAAAGGATATGAAGAGGAAGAAGAGAAGATGGTCGGTTATCTCGTCGACGACCGCACGGGCAATATCATAAGCGACGTGAAGAAGACGCAGTTCGTCTACGAGCCCGTGTTCAAGACCGCAAAGGACCTCGGTCTTGTGGACAAGAAGGACGCGACAGGGCGCACGCTCAAGCCGGATGACTGGGTTGATATCCATAACAATTGGATCAACCCGGAAGACACGGACAGGCTCTTTGAGCGCGTGCCCGAATGGGACCCCGAGCATACGCGCTTCAAGAC
>CAZRZZ010000074.1:0-6218 GCA_964604755.1 uncultured Methanosarcinales archaeon
AACGCATCATGAGCTCCTTGAGCTCTTCACGCTTCGAGAGCCAGAAGAGGAACGCCTTGAGCATGGCTTTTTTTTGGCGAGAAAGGTTTATATGCTTTGCCTTTACGGCTGTGGCGCAGCATACAGGTTCGTGCCCGGAATCGATGAAGCCGGATCCCGAAGCGTGAAGAGAATCTTGCTCTCATCCGATTTGCGAAGCCGTGCCCAAAGGGGGGTCCGGTTTGGCGCATCATGGATGTGTACATTCAAATCCCATGGCGTGCCAAGCAAGCCGTTTGGAAAATGAAGTTGAAAGAAACGGGTGGGATAGCCGCTTGTTCCCCGTGGCTGGAACTGCGAAAGCCCTTCGTATTCAAGCCACGATGTCTGTGGTCGTCCTTCAACGATTGTATTCATTTGTCGTCGGCGCTGTGCCGGCAGGAAGCGCGCCTCCATCATCGCGGAGATGAGGTCCCGCGTTGAGGGGTCAAAACGGGACTCGACAGGCGCGCTCCGCGAACCATACCTGCGAGTCTGCTCCCCTTCCTCTTCGTGATACCCATAAGCTCTGGAAGTGTATGTTGAGAAATCAAAATAGATGGTCGCCATAAATTCCTTTTGCGTCAATCCCTCCCCACCTTCGCGATACGAAAGCCAGTAGCGCCGTGGCCTAAACTGGGGGTATCCCCCATCATGCAAGAACGCGCCGCTAAGTCTTGCCTGCATACGCACCCATGATCCGAGCACGTCGATGCTTGAATTGATGCTGATGCGATACGCGTCCTGCGTGTGCCGCACGTGAAAACTCGCCTGGCCTACATTTGCACGGTCGATCCGGCCAAGAATGGAATGCGTTTCGTAATCGCGAAGGCTGATTGTGAATGAGAGCCTCTCTTGAACCTCTTCTTGGGGAGGCATGGTCTCTTGTGCGTGTGCATCATTTTTCTCAAGAAGATCCTCAAGCGTTGCAGAGGTGATGCTTGCTGTCACTGGAAGGAGGAGTATTGTCGCCGCATCGCGAAGAAACCGGCGGCGCGTGTGGTTTTTCATCAGCGTCCAGGAGCACGGGATTATTCATAAATGTTTTCTACCGCAAAGCATATAAATTGTTGTGCATGATTTTTCCTCATGGGAAAAAAGAGGGGTGAGCGCCGTTCCAGGCCGCATGCCAGACATGGCTTGCGGCTTGCACGCAAGGCAGCGCGCATCCATATGCCTCATTGGGGCATCCGCGTCCTGATCGCGTACATGGCCTTGCTCGCAATCGCCGAGCTCTTTTACATCATCGCCAGGACCCTCCATCCCTCCCTTTTTGCGAACCCTCCTCTTGCCCTCCTCGACACGGTTATGACAGTAGCGCTTATTGTCATTATCGTTGGGCTTCTCGATCGATCCGCATGGGCATGGAAGGGGGCGCTTGCCTGGTTTTCCTTTGCGATTGTCTATTCCGTTGTCCTCATCAGTTTTTTTCACCCGCCGATATTCTCGCTTGCGCGGGGCCTTGTCGGCATTGCGCTTGCGCTTGGCATCGCGCTCAATGGCATCATCCTCTGGTACCTTTATGAGAAGCGCGAGTACTTCACCATCCCCGGCTATCACGAGCATGCCGGGCATGAGGATACGGTCTTTTCATACCTGATGGTCACGTTCTGGGTGCTTGTCCTTGCGATTGGCGTCACGGTCGGCAACACCATGTACTCCAGCATCAGGCAAAGCGCGGACCAGTCGATTATCGAGCTATCTGTTATGCCATTCTCTGACATCGACGTTGCGGTCTCCCACTGTATGCGCAAGCACGATGCCCGTGACGTCTGCCTTCTTGTGCTTGCCGCACTTGAAAGGGACCTTGCAGTTTGTACGCAGATGGAATCGGAGCTGTACCGTTTTGTGTGCAAGCAGCTCTAGAGCGCAAAATATAAATAGGGAGGAATCGTGAAAGAGATAGTCAATTATATAAAAAAGAGGCCGATGATGAACAAAAGGGGGCAGATCACGTTATTCATCATCATAGCGATCATCTTGCTCTTCTCTGCTGCGCTTGTGCTCTTTATCAGGGAACGCATCGCTCAAGTCCCGCAAGCGCAGGTCGGCCGCATGGTTGAAGAGGTCCCTTTGCAGTTCCAGCCTGTCCAGCAATACGTCGTACAATGCATCGACTCGGTCGGACTCGACGCGATCCGGCGTGTCGGCGCGCACGGCGGCTACATCGGCACGACCGAAGATGACGTTGAATACTCCGGCCGTATATTCCGCATCGACCCGACAGGAAACGATCCGACCTCCTCGGACGTGCTCAGCTTCAGCCAGGACTGGCATATCCCCTACTGGTGGCACATGAACACGCCAAACACGTGCCGAGGGGACTGCGCGTTTCAGAGCCTTACGCCGCCTTTGCGCAAGGAGGACGACCCGCATCTCTCCGTCGAGGCGCAGATGGAACGGTACATTCAAGACCGTATCGGTGAGTGCCTTGATGATTTTCGCGCATTCCGGCAACAAGGCATCCAGATCACTCCAGCAGGGGACCCTCGCGTCTATGTGACCATCGCGCGCGACGATCTTCTTATCTCGCTTGAATATCCGCTGAAGATCGAGGCGGACGGCTCCTCCCAGGAAGTCCGTTTTTTCAGCCGTCCCTTCGACGTGAACCTTGAGAAGATGTTCGACCTTGCGCAGCACATCACACGTGCAGAATCCCGCGAACAGTTCCTTGAGCACGACGTGCTCAACCTCATCGCCGCGTACCAGGGGTACAGCGCAGAGGATCTTCCCCCAATGGCTGGCGCGCAGCTTGGCGAGTTCGTCGCGACCCGCTGGCTCCGGTCCGACGTGCAAGAGCGTCTCCAGGGCATCATCAGCCAGCACTCCGAGGCGCTGCAGGTACTCAACACGCGCAACTACAATTATATCACGTTCGGCGACGGCCTTCGCAACCTGCGGCGCAGCGCATTGTATGCAAAGAAGACGGTCTGGCTTAACACGACGAAGCTCTTCTGGGACTACGATGTGAACGTGCAATACCTGCAGCGATGGCCGATCTATTTTTACATCACACCCGGCGAGATCATCACCGCGCGCGAGGGAGGGTCGCCCTTCATCGCGATCGCGCCGATCCCGTTCCAGCGCTATGATCTTCCCTACGACGTGAGCGTGCCCTACCTCTTTGAGGTACGCGACCCATACGCGCTCGATAGCGAGGGATTTAGTCTTTACTTCGCGCTTGAGAGCAACGTGCGCAACAACCTGCCGCTGCGGCCCGAGAGCGTCATGACATTCAGGCCTGGCGTCGGCGGCGCAGCGCAGTTATGTAATCCCGAGCACCGCGTCAGCGGCACATACACAATCATTGTGCGCGATAGTACCGGACAACCTGTTCCCGAAGCACTCGTGCAGCTTGCCGCAAGCGAGCATGGCTGTCCAATAGGCCAGACGGACGCACGCGGCACGTGGCGCGGCAAGTTCCCGACAGGCGTGATTGGACAACTCATCGTCAGCAAGCCCGGATATTCGACGCATATTGAGGAATACTTCCTGCCGGGCCTTGAGAGTGCCAATGAGGAGTTCATGCTCTCCAAGGCGCGCAATGTGAGTATCATCGGCGCAAAGCGAAACGTCAACAAAATTATCGTCGCCTATGACGCTAGTGGCAACCCGGTCTATGACTGGGTGTTCAATCCCGGGCCATTGCCTCTGATGGACAATGAGGAACTCATCATCCTGATGCAGCGTGAGCAGGGACACCCGCGCGAGCAGCCCTTTGTCGGGACGGTACGCATCGCTGGAGCACAGGTCGGCTCGATGGAGCTCATCCCCGGCAACTACACTGCGAATGCTATCCTGCTCAAGAAAGGGACAGAGATTGTTATCCCGGAGGATGGAGACGTGCCCGAGATCCGCCTTGCCCCTGCAGGTTCAGCAGAGGAGGTCAGCGAGCGAGTTGGTCCGACAGAATGGGACGCGGAGGCACGACGGAGTGTTCGCCCAGATAACGAGCGCGCAAGGCAATTCCAGCAGGAGGCGCAGCGCAACTGGGACGATCCGGACTCTGGCGCCCGGCAATTCTATGAAGAGCAATATATAGACCAAGGGTTTCCGACGGGAACATACGAGCTGCGAGTCGAGATTGGAAATGAGATCTACTCCCCGCTCATGGACGACATGGCGCTCCAGTTCTCGGCGATTAACTGGAACATCGTCGATGTGCCAACGCGCCTGCGCAAGGTCCAGGATATGGAAGTGTATGGCGCATTGCAGGAGTATGTCACAAACAACAGTGAGGTGTTCTGGCCCGTCATGGCGCGCCGCTGATCGTTCATGGTAAACACAATATTAAAAAAAGCGAGGATGATGGTCACGGAGGATAGGTGATGGAAAAAGGACACTTGCGGCAGATGGCGCTGTTCATGATCGTCCTTGTGGTCACTATTCCCTTCTATACTGCAAGCGTGTTCGCCCAGACGTCCCGCGTGATCCAGACAAGCGGCGCTGACGATATCAATGGCTACCGCAAAGGGACTGATTTTACCAAGATCGTCGCGGACATCGCGCCGCCTGCAGGCGAGACATTCACCTCCGGGGACGGGCGCGTGCGATTCCTTCCATCAGGATATCCACGCGTGTTCAGCTCCTGCGAGGATTCTGACGGCGCGTACCGCTGCACGTGGACGAGCGTCGACTCGTGGACCACGGACACGCTTGACGGTGGAACATATCAATATGAGGTATGCGCAAAGCCGACGTGCGGTTTGTGCGAGGGCATCCCCGGCTGCCGCCAAGTCACGAGAATCACCGTCGATGAAGCGCCCGCGCGCGTTGTGCGCGTGTCCGCCGAGCCGAGAGCGACAACGGGCGGAGCTGTCACTGTGTCGTACTCTGTCGAGGACTCGCTTGGTGAGGGTGTATCCGGATGCGTAGGGATAGGCCAGGTCGAGGTCTATTATGGCGGCGAGAGCGTCGCGGTACAGGATGTTGAAGGATCCGAATGCCGGGTGAGCGGCATCGTCGAGATCGAGACAGCAGGCACGGAAAACGGCAACAATACGCTGTGCGTGTTCGTGCGCGACAAGCTTGGTCAGGAGGACACGAGCGCAGAAGCGCTTGAGGACAACTGCATCTTCGTGCCAAAGGACGACACGGACCCGGAGGCCGTCACGTTCGAGGTGCGCGACGCGACGGCAAGCGCGCCGCTTGGGTTCACGAGGTCCGGCGGCGCTAGCGCAACTGTTTGGGCCCTTGTCCGCACAAGTACCCTCTTTGGACCAAAAGACCGCGTCGTGCGCGCCCGCCTTGCGAGCGTGAGCGACGATATCACGCTTCGCTGCGCTCCTTACGACCCGCCGGAAGAAGAAACAGAGGAGGGTGCACCCGAGAGCGGCCGCATCGGCCTTTCCGAAGAAGAGCCTGCCGCAGGCCCGCTTCCCGGCATGTGGGAATGCAAGAGCGCACCATTTTCTCTATCGCTTCCCGGCAGCGCGTCGCTTGAGCTTTCCCTGACGATCGAAGACGAGGCAGGCAATGCGCACATGGCCGCAAAGACGGTCACCTTCAGCGTCGACGATGACCAGCCGCTTGCCGAGGCAATCGTCAGCCAGGCAACCTATAACGGCACAAGCTATCTTGGCGCGACAAACAACACGATATCCGTACTCATCACGGAGGCGACAAGCGGCTTTGCCGCAAACAATGTGCATATCCGGACGCCGTCTGGTGAGAAGCAGGCCGAGTGCCGGCGGGGCGATGAGGTCACTTGGGTATGTTCAGCATCTGGTATCAGCGCATCAGGCAATACCGGTGCGCGTGTCCCAGTTAGCGTGACCGGAGCGGACGACTCGGGCCAGCCGCTTACCGGAGAGCTCACAAAGGTCATGATCATCGACAAGGATGCTCCTGAACTTATGTATGTCGAGATTATCAATGCCGGGCCGGAGAACCAGGGAAGGGGATTCTTCACGACGGGCGACACGATCTTGGTGCGGGCGCACTTTGATGAACTTGCTGGCATGCAAAGCGAACTCTCGGAGACGAACGAGGCGCTCCTCGATGCAAGCCGCGTCACCGGGCTTGCCGAGCGCATCCCTGCCGGCCAATGCGGTATCCCTGAAGATGCGGACCATTGGGTCTGCGAATGGCAAGTGAACGGCCTTCGAGCCGGGGAGTTCACGCTGCGCTTCCAGCTTACTGACATGCTTGGCAATCGTGCACGCTTGACGGAGTGGGTCGAATCATTCCATGTCACGATC